>JAAYBQ010000364.1 GCA_012730035.1 Spirochaetota bacterium | reverse complement strand
CCAAGGAGTACAAGCGCCTTTGCCCAGTCAAGGGTCTCGCTTATGCTCGGTTCCTTTTTAAGCTGAAGCTGCCTTATTCTCTGGACAGTTTCGACCACCTGTCGGATAAGTCTTTCGCCGCTTTCCGGTACTTTAAGCGCGACAATCTTCTCTTCAAGCTCCAGTGTGGGATAATCTATGTAGAGGTGCAGGCAGCGTCTTTTGAGCGCGTCAGACATTTCGCGCGCGCTGTTGGACGTGAGAATGACAAATGGTTTCACCTCGGTTTTAAATGTTCCGATCTCAGGGATAGTTACCTGGAAGTCCGAAAGCACTTCAAGCAGGAACGCTTCGAACTCGGAGTCCGACTTGTCGATCTCGTCAAGAAGCAGCACCGATCTTTTCTGCATGGTAATCGATTTGAGTATGGGCCGGGGTATCAGAAACTTGTCAGAAAAGAATACATCCTCCGCTGCGGAGAGTTTATTTACCGCTCCCTTAAGCGTATCCTCGGAGCCCATTATTTCGGAGAGTTTGTCCTTGAGTATCTGCGTGTACAGAAGCTGCTTGGCGTATTCCCATTCGTACAGCGCCTTGGATTCGTCAAGCCCCTCGTAGCACTGCATGCGGATAAGGTCGATGTTCAGGGCCGATGCTATGCATTTTGCAAGCTCGGTTTTACCGACGCCCGCGGGCCCTTCGACGAGTACAGGCTTTTCGAGCCTGAGGGCCAGGTAAACGGTTGTTGCTATCTCCCTGGATGCTATGTATTTCTGTTTTTCAAGTTCTTCGATTGCGTGTTCAACACTGGTAAACATTTCGGACACCATAAATTTATTTTTTTACAGGGGAACAGGCTCCCCTCTATTTTTCAAGAACTAATTTAGCCCTTCAGCCTGTTAAAAAGGAACAGGTCTGCGAGCCTTATCTTTTGATCGGCCGGGAGTTGATGCTCTTTTTCGTTATATGCCTGCTGAAACCTTGATGTCAGCCTGATCACATCCTCTATTCCCGCGTTGGCTGTAGTTACCAGTTTTTCGTAAACCGCTTCTTCAAGCTGCTTTGAGGCTGATCGGGTCTGATTTTCAAGGAGCGAGATTATCTCGTCCCCGGATGCGATGGTAATTCCGTGTTCAGAAAAGAGGCAGTTGCAGTAAAGCAGAAAGGATATGTACGATTCAAGTATCAGTGCGCGTTCTATGATACCCCATTTTTTGACTGACCTGCGCAGCAGGCCAGGGTCTGCCTGCGGCAGCCTCTCTGCACTTAGATGGAACTGATCCAGGGTCAGTGATGTATGGTCAACGGTTCGTGAAATCTGGAGGTTAAGGGGGCTCATTGCTCCTGCGGGCAGTTCGTCGTTTGTTACCAGTGCAACACGTTCAATCTTCGGGGCGCCGGCCTCCCTGCAGGTGATTATAATAAGCCCGGAGTTTCTGCCGGCTGTGATAAATTTTTTGGTGCCGTTTAATACGGCTGTTTTACCGTCAGTGGCGAACGTTACAGGTGCAGCGGAGGATTCGGAATGCGCGACAGAGATTATTGTTTTATGGCTGACCCCGGAGATTACGGGTGCGATGCCTGATGCGTCGGCAATATTAAAAGTTATGTCATTAAGTACGGGCCGGGCAAGCGCAGCCTGGACAATCCAGAGCAGGGCAAGGCCAAGGTCGCCTGTTTCCTGTGAAAGAATAACAGATGGCCTGGTGTTTCTGTATAGATTTATGTCGGGCCTGAACAGTTCAGCTGCAGCCTCCCATACTTTTTTCTGCATGTCGAGGTCAGTAGTCCTGGATTCGATGCTGCTGTCTATAAGTTCAATCAGTTCCTTCATTATAAAAGATCCCCTGACACAGGATGTGCGGCTTCCGGTTCAAGTCAAGCATATAACATGCAGGCTACCGGACCCTTCTGCGCTGTGTCTGCGCCTTTTCGTACCAGCCCAGGTTTATCCCGAACCTTACAGTCCTATCACGCGGGTCGATAGTGTTGAATCCGAATTCAAGGCGCACCCGTTCAAGCGCGGGAACAAGCAGGTGGATACCTGCGTAGAATGAGTAGTAGTACCTGCCGTCACTGAAAGTTTCACCGGGCAGCCAGAGTGCTGCATTGTCCATGCCCGCGACCAGCTGAAGGCCGTACCACGCGTTGAGGTCAAACATGCAGAGCTGCCTGCCCGTGAAGAGTTCATACCTGTACTCAATGGTTCCGAGGAACTCATGCTGCCCGCACATATCGGGTTCGGGCATGTATGTGCGCAGGCTGTTGACTCCGCCTGCATGGTATAGTTCGTAAGCGGGAAGGGTGCCCGGCCTGTACCTGCCCAGCATGGACAGGTGAAATATATGGCTGCGGCCTGCCGGCAGATATCCCCTGAAGTCAGCCGTATATTCGCTGTAATCTGCGTCGCCGCCAAGTTTTTCGCCAAACAGCGTGTACCTGGCCTCTGCGTAAAATCCGCTGTGGGGATTCATTTTCCTCTCCCTTGTATCGAGCGCAATACCCGCGCCCGCGGAGGGAATAAAGTCCCATTCTCCGCTGCCGTAAAACATACGCATGGTTGTGCCTTCCGCGGTGAACAGAGGGGTGTCCGGGTCATGCCGCACGTTTAGCGCAGAGAGCGCGATTATCAGGCTGAAATGCGCTGGCAGCATAATCCTTATGCCCGCAACGGTGTATGCCGAATTCTCGCTGTATTGTTTGAGAGTGTTCCATGACCTGAAATAGTTTACGGTCAGATCACCCGTGGCGTTCAGGCCGAACACATCGGGTACGTGTGTGTAGGAGAGGAATTCCTTTGCGCGCATGGGCACGGGCGCAACTGTAAACCTGGCAAGCAGTTCCTGGTGTATGCCCCTGCCGAAGAGGTTCATGACTGTGAGCCCGGGCCCAATAAGAAGCCCATCCTGGTCTGTCCTTTTCATGGCAGGGAAGAGTATGAACATGGGGAGTTCAGTGAACCTGTAGTCAAGTATTGTTCCGGCAGCGGTTTCAGTTATGTCGAGCTGCACATCTGCAAAGAGGTCAAGGTCCATAAGGCCGTTTTTTTCACAGAGCCATATATCATTGCTGAAAGAATGACCGGGCCTGTGGCTTATTTTTGATTCGACCACAAAGGGGGAGGTGCGGTAAAGGCCGGAGTAGCGGATCTCTGTTACAGGTTTCAGGTCTGAAGCATAAATGCGTGTCGCAAGCAGCATGAGCAGTGTAAGTTTAAGTATTGCTTTCATCGGGTTATGCGGATCAAAGAGAACAGGGGGGCGTAAGCCCCCTGTTCTGATATTAATGTTTATTTAGCTTTTTTCTTTTTATTGCGCAGCATCGATTCAACCTTCAGCGGAAGGCCGTAAATGTTAAGGAATCCCGTTGCGTCCTTCTGGTCATAAAGGTGGCTGGCGTCGAATGTGGCGATGTCAGGTTCATAGAGAGTCACGTCCGATTTGCGGCCCACTACGATGCAGTTGCCTTTATACAGTTTAAGTTTTACCGTGCCGGTTACGTATTCCTGGGTCTTGTTTATTAACGCGTCGAGCGCCTCGCGCTTGCGCGAGAACCAGAGCCCGTTGTATATAAGGCGGGCGTACTCGTTAGCAAGGTTGTCCTTAAAATGCTGCGTGTCACGGTCAAGGGTGATCGACTCAAGGTCGCGGTGAGCTGTCATCAGTACTGTGCCCGCGGGTGTTTCGTACACGCCGCGTGACTTGATACCCACAAGCCTGTTTTCGACTATGTCCACACGCCCTATGCCGTTTTCGCCGGCAATGGTGTTCAGCTTTTTCATGAGGGCAACGGGTTTCATCTTTTTGCCGTCTATTGAAACGGGTTCGCCTTTTTCGAAACCGATTTCGATGTAGAGCGCTTTGTCAGGGGCTTTCTCGGGAGATTTTGTCAGCAGGAACATGCTTTCGTCGGGCTGCCTGTACGGGTCCTCTAAAATTCCACCTTCGTACGATATGTGCAGTATATTGCGGTCCATGCTGTAGGGCTTGTCTTTGGTTACAGGCAGCGGTATGTTGTGCTTTTCGGCGTAGTCAAAGAGCTTGGAGCGGGAGTCAAGTTCCCATTCGCGCCATGGAGCGATTATGTTAAGGTCAGGTGCCAGCGACTTGAATGCCATCTCGAACCTTACCTGGTCATTACCCTTTCCCGTGGCACCGTGACATACCGCGTCAGCTTTTTCTCTGCGAGCGATTTCAACCTGGCGCTTTGCAATAACAGGGCGCGCAAGTGAAGTACCCAGAAGGTACCTGTCCTCGTAAATGGCGTTTGCCTTGATTGCCTGGAATATGAAGTCCTTTACAAATTCCTCTGTAAGGTCTTCAATGTAGCATTTGCTTGCGCCTGTCTTTTTGGCCTTTGCCTCGAGCCCGTTAAGCTCCTCCTCCTGGCCTATGTTCGCGGCGTATGCGATTACTTCGCAGCCGTATGTCTCGCGCAGCCACTTGAGGATTATGGAAGTGTCCAGTCCTCCGGAATATGCAAGTACAACCTTTTTAATTTTTTTCATGTTAGAATAACCTCAATCATTAACTATAACCGGCAGCCAATGCCCCCGGCTGAATATACTTTAATCATTTATAAACTAAAGTCAGCCACCCCCTCAGGGGGTTATGATACTTAATTATTTTCTCACGGTAATCCCCTCTGTTTTTTAACCCCCTCCGGGGGTGACGGCTTAAAGTCCGGGAACAATTTAACGTATTACCGTCGGGGGCTGATAAGAAATCGTATCGTGTTTTATCTTCCCATTAGTGCGCACATGACTGCCTTCTGGCAGTGCATCCTGTTTTCCGCCTGGTCAAAAACTATTGAATGGCTGCCGTCCATTACCGAGTCAGTTATCTCCTCGCCGCGGTGAGCAGGCAGGCAGTGCAGTACCTTCGTGTTGCGTCCAGTGCGCGCTATAAGCTCATCGGTTATTTTATACTTCGCGAATACCTTCTTTTTCTTAGCGGTTTCCTTCTCCTGCCCCATGCTTACCCATACGTCGGTGTACAGGTAATCGGCGCCGTCAACAGCCTTGTTTATGTCATTTGTAATGGTTATGTGCGAACTGGTCTTTGATGCCATTTTGTAAGCTTTTTCAACAACAGCCATTTCGGGCTCAAATCCTTTTGGTGAAGCTATTGCGATGTCAACTCCAAGCAGCGCGGCACCAATAAGCAGCGAGTTGGACACGTTGTTGCCGTCGCCTATGTACGCAAGCTTTACCTTCGAGATGTCGCTCTCCCTTTCCCATATCGTAAAGTAGTCCGCGAGCGCCTGGCAGGGGTGGAAAGAGTCCGAGAGGCCGTTGATTACAGGTATCTCTGCCCACTTTGCCAGCTCCTCGACCTTGCTGTGGGCGAATGTGCGGATCATTATGCCGTCATTATATCTTGAAAGAACGCGCGCAGTGTCTGCCACCGTTTCGCCCCGTCCCAGCTGGATCTCGCTGCTGCTCAGGAATAGCGCGTGGCCCCCCAGCTGGATCATGCCTGTTTCGAATGATACCCTGGTTCGCGTGGAATTTTTTTCGAAAATCATTGCAAGGGTTCTGTTTTTAAGCAGGGCGGGGAATTTTCCCTTCTGTACACCGCGCTTCAGTTTTGCCGATAATTCAAAGAGGCTCTCCATCTCCTCCCTGGTTATATCCGCCAGTGTGAGAAAGTCCGGTGTATTAATTACGGGTATTTTCATATTTTTCACCTCGTGCCAGTATAAGTCTTTCAAAAATATCCATCCCCTCTTCGAGCGCTTTCATCTCGATGTTAAGAGGGGGCATTATCCTTATGATATTGTCAGCAGTGCAGTTGATCACAAGCTTTTCTTCCAGCGCTTCCCTTACAAACTGCGCGCCCGGCTCGGCAATTTCGACCCCTATAAGCAGTCCCATGCCCCTGATACCGCGTATGTACGATGTTCTCTGCTTGATCTTTTTAAGCCTGCTGTTTATGTACTCAGAAGAATTAATTACTCCGGTCAGGAACGGTTTCTTTTTTATCTCTTTAAGAACAGCCGCAGCAGCAGCGCAGGCAAGGTGGTTCCCCCCGAATGTTGTGCCGTGCACCCCCCTGGGGAAATGTTCCGAGAGAAAGCTTTTTGCGTGCAGAGCGCCCACTGCCACGCCCGCACCAAGCCCCTTGGCGAGGGTCAGTATGTCGGGAGTTATGCCGTAGTGCTGGTGAACGTAGGCCCTGCCTGTACGGGCAATGCCTGTCTGTACCTCGTCAACTATGGTGAGCACACCGTTCTGGTTGCACTGCTCAAAAATGTCGCGCACAAAGTCCTGGTCTGCGACGTTGATCCCCCCTTCACCCTGTATCAGTTCGAGCATTACGGCGGCAATATGCTTATGCTTTTTCATGACTTTTTTGAAGGCCTTGCGGTTATTGTACTCGCAGTATATAAATCCGGGGACTATGGGGCCGAATCCTTTGTGTATCTTCTCTTGCGCTGTCGCAGACATGGCACCAAAGGTCCTTCCGTGGAAAGAGCCGGTAAATGTGACGATCTTGTATTTTTTAGGCGAGACCGAAAGGCCGAACCTGCGTGCCAGTTTAATCGCGGCTTCGTTTGCCTCTGTACCGCTGTTAACAAAGAGCGTTTTGCCCGGGAATGAAGTCTCGGACACAAGTTTAGCGGCTTCGATCTGTTCAGGGTTAAGGAACCAGTTGGATGTGTGGATGATCCTGTCCACCTGGCCGTGGAGTGCCTTCAGGAACGCCTTGTTCGCATGGCCCAGCGAGGATACGGCTATTCCTGAAAAGAGGTCGATGTACCTTTTGTTGTCCTGGTCATACAGGTATGATCCGTCCCCGCGTATAAACGCGGCCGGAAGCCTGTCACCGTAATTCTGGAAAAGGTACTCCTTGTCTTCGTTGATCAGCTTATTCAGTTTTGATGAATTCATGGTTTCACCTCCGAAAAACCGGCTTATTCGCAGCAAAGTGAAATGATGGGGAAAGCGCCTGCATGATGTCAATAAAATATCGGTAATTTTGCAGATTTTGGATGGATTAAAGATACATGCCCTCATCACCCTGACCCTCTTCTCCCATTTTGATGAGATGAAGGGGAGAAGAGGGGATGTTGCAACATAAATCGGTTTATGTCACACCCCCGCTCCCCGTCAATTCTTCAAAACGGGAGAGGGGTGCCCGAAGGGCGGGGTGAGAGCATTAATCCTTGTCCTCCTCGGCCGCGAATTTAAGCTCCTTGTTGAATATTGCGATGGCAAACTCGCCCATATCCTTAAGGTTTTCAAGCATGGAAGGTATAGTGTCACCGCGCAGCGCGATAAATTCCTCGAATTTCTTGGTCATCTCGCGGCCTATAAATATTTCCCTGTCGGGGAATATCTCTGCTATATCTGCCAGAACCTTTTTTATCCTGTGCGGCGATTCATAAATCACTATTATGCCTTCATGTTCGCGCATCCTTGACAGCTCGTTTTTTCTGCGTCCCGGCTTTTTGCTTAAGAAGCCGCCAAAGAGAATGTTCTTGTCCGGGAACCCGGAGACCGAAACTATGGTTGTCAGCGCAGACACACCGGGAAGAGGTATAACAGCCACACCTTCGCGCCGGGCAATGGCCACAATCTTGCTGCCCGGGTCGCTCATACCCGGCGTGCCCGAGTCTGTCATGTACCCTATGTTTTTGCCCGAACGTATCTCGTCAACCAGTTGCATAATCTTCGCGTCGTCTGAATGGGCGTGCAGGGACCTGAGCGGTCTGCTGATGCCGTGATGTGAAAGGAGCCTGCCGGTCTGGCGCGTGTCCTCGCAGTAGACTATGTCGATTGTCTCGCCTAAAAGTTTAAGCGCGCGGATGGTCATGTCTTCGGGGTTTCCTATGGGTGATGCGATTATGTATAAAGTTCCGGGATTCATTGGGTTGATTAGTTCGGTCCTTAATTATTTTTTCAGCCTTTCAATCTGTGCTACAGACAGGCCTGTTACTGCGGAAATTTTTTTAACCGGCATATTTTCTTTCAGAAGGTTCCTTGCCGTATCAAGCTTGCCTTTTTCGATGCCCTTCTCGATGCCCTTCTCGATACCCTTTTCAATACCCTGCTGAATGCCCTCTTTAAGTATCTTTTTCCCGTATTTTTCAATATATGTTTTCAGCATTGTTTTTACCTCCTGTATGTCGGTGGTGTCAAAATTGTCATTTGGAGACTTTTCCCAAAGTCAGGGCTATCTAAATGTCATTCCCGCGAAGGCGGGAATCCAATTGTATCATATAAATCAATCCAATCAGGATTTAATTTTTCAATAAGATTAATTTTCTATTTGCGATTCCATTTTTTCAACTGTTTTTCACGATTAATTGCAGTAATTATATTATTAGTCTGTTCATAGTAAACAAGGTTATGAACAGAATATTTTGATGTAAATCCTTCGATTAAATTATGTTTATGTTCATGAATTCTTTTAATGAGATTATTTGTTACACCTACGTATAAGGTGCCGTTTTTCCTGCTTGAAAGAATATATACATAATAATACATGTTTTACACCACCATTGGATTCCCGCCTTCGCGGGAATGACAGAAAGCATCAACCCAGTCTTCATTTACGAATGAAGTTAAAATCTGACGCACCATCTCATGGTTTGAAAAGAGCATTTTATATCCCGCGTCGTGCCTGTTGTGTTTTTTCATGATATTCGCCCCTGCAGGTAATACGTTTTTCAGGGCGTGCGGGTGAAAAATTTTTTTCAGGGAATAAGATTTTTTTTAAGCAGGGAAGGGGTGTAGTTACGCAGGGCCCGGATCGGCTGTACCGCAGATAATTCACTATGCACAAGGGTACCAGGAAAACAAAACACCCCGCTGCGCGGGGTGTTTTGACTTATTGATGCATTATGCTCTATGCTAGTCGATCTGCCTGAATACTCTGATGGCGCTTGTGCCGCTTACAACAGTTACATAAATGTAGTTGTAAACACCGTCTGATATAGAGGCAGAAGAGAGTATCTTCTGGTATGATCCGCCAAGACCGGTTACACCCTGCTGTGACCAGCCTGCACTGAGCATTGTTGTAACTGTTGCCGCAGGATCAGTTCCTGTGTACTTGAATATGCGGACACCACCAGTGGGATCATCGAATCCTACATAAAGCGTGTTGTTGCCATTTGCTATGAGCATACTTATGGAGTTTGCAGTACCCAGTTCAGTTTCAGTACCTGATATTATGCGTGTCCAGTCATCAGGTTCGCATACAGCTGCATTTCCGGTAAGCGTCGGATCACCTTCCCATACTTCACCGCGAAGGGCTGTGTGCTCGCCAGTTTCTGTTGCATCAACGGCTACGTTTCGCGCCATGTAGAGCTTTCCATTGAACGCCATTATAACAGGAATACCTTTTTGTCCCGGGGATATTTTCAGAAGCCCGCCATCGGCAGTCTGCGGCAGGTAGAGTGTTGTGCCAGTGAAACCGGACGGTGTTGCTGATATGTCGGCAGAACCGTATGTAAGTCCATAATTATTTGATGCGCGGACACCGCCACAGTTTGCCATGTATAGGTATCCATCCCATGTGGCGTTGTCGGTTGTGTCGTGGTATATGATCGAGTCAATACCTATTACGTCAGTTGTCTGGTTAATACCTACATCGCCAAGTTCATCGACATCTTTGATGCTCATGTCATAGTTTGCTGTATCAAGCAGAGGTTGTGCTACGCCGACTATTCCGCCTGATTCTGTCAAATCGAAATGCGCAACTATTGGTTTCTGCTGGCCATGGGAAGAAGAGAAACCAAGATACAGGTGGCTGCCGAACCCGTAAAGAGTCTGTATGCTCTTCGTGTTGGAACCACCCGTTACACTGAATGAGAATGGAATCCAGTTCAGTTCTGTGTCAAGATCCTGTGTAAAATAACCATAGTTTACACCACCATCATCAATCGTGCCAACGAGTAGCAATTCAATGTTGTCTGCCGGATTTCCTGTAAAATTAACATTAACCGAGTTAAATCCAACAACACCCTGTTCTCCATGGAAGCCGAGATCAGTTGCATTACCGAATCCGTTGGCGGTTGGATTCCAGGCTGCTGAGGGAACTGACAGCGGATCAATATATTGCTGCGATGCAAAAGTTATCAATACCGAGTTCGCACCACTGGGGTCAAACCTGAACGCTGCATTGTTCAAATCATTCGTACCAAGGTAAATCCTGCCGCCGTAAGCAAAGGCGAACGCGAAGCTTGTTCCGTCAACAAAGGGGTCTTCAAAGAATTCGCCGTCTTCAAAATTATTTATAACCTGGCCAAGACCCTGGAAAGTCGCGCGGTCTTT
>JAAYBQ010000363.1 GCA_012730035.1 Spirochaetota bacterium | reverse complement strand
GGATATTAAGTTCTTTTTCTATACCTGAATAGAGTTTTAACGTTATATTTATATCGCTCATCAGATAAATCTCCATATCAGCAGGATAATGTATTAAACCATCAATTTCATCTCTGTTCGTCCGAATTTATATATCCGGACTGTTTTTTTTTATTATTCTTAAAAAAACATAAAAAAATCATGTTAATTTCTTAAAAATTTTATAGAGCAAAAAGCGCCATTCCCCCGGCCGACTTAAGAGGCGGGAGGAATTAAATCACAATATTCCACCAATAAATTTTTTCAGGACTTATTACTGATAAAACTGAAGAATACAAAACCGCCTGATCCAGTAAAATGATAGAATCAGATGTTGCCTTTAGAGTAAGATGAACCGATAATAAAACAAGAGGTAATTCTTATGTTTTTTATTCATACACTCGAAGGTTTATATCGTGATCTGTCAATGGAAGCTATGATGCACTCTACAAATGTGCGGGGAATTACAGCCAATAGCCGCACACGCCGGCTTATAAGTGGTGAAACCGGCAGCAAAGAAAATCCATCTCCCGGAAAGACTCTTTCTTATGCAGAAAAGGCTTACAGGGAATCGGTCAACATGAAGAATGAACTTGAACCTGTATTTCATGCCTATCAGATTATGAGCACTCCGGTAAAAACAATACAACCTGATATAAGAATCACCGAGGCGTGGACTATTTTCAGAGAGGAAAAAGTACATCACATGCCGGTTGTCAGCAAGGTGGGCGATCTTGAAGGTATAGTTTCAGACATAGACCTTCTGAAACGGCTGATAATTACTGATGACCGTATTACAAACCACACTGATGAGATTGTTGGCGATATAATGATCAAAGAGGTTATAACAGCGGGTAAAGTCACAGATATTCGTAGAATTGCCATGGTAATGTTCAACATGCACATTGGCACTATGCCTATTCTGGACGACAGCAAAAAACTTACGGGCATTATCACAAGGAGTGATATATTGCACGCAATAATTACATACCCTCCTCTAAAAATCTGGGGCTGAAAATTATATTACTTGTTTTGGGAAAGATTTTTTTTCCTGAACTCAAGCGGCGAAATTCCAGCAATTCGTGTGAATGATTCGTAGAAGGATGACTTTGAGTTGAAACCGACCTCGTATGCTATAAACAATACAGTTTTGTCAGGACTGTCCACGAGCAGTTTTTTTGCCTCTTCGATCCTGAAGTAATTAACGTAGGTGTTAAAATTCATATTGAGTCTTTCGTTTAGCAACTGAGAAAGCTGGTGCTGTGAGATATTGAGCAGCCCGGCAGTCTCGCCAAGTGTAAGTTTGTCATTATCCCATATCCGGTCACTGCACATCAGCGTGTTAAGCCGCTCCATGATCCTGTCCACATCAAGGTCCGCAAGCAGTGACCTGGCGTATATCCCTCTTTTGACATTCTGTGTAATGAGTTGAAGGAAATCGGGATTACGTACTCCCGTAAGATAAAGGATTATAATACAGACTGATGTGCTTACTCCACAGTACATTATATACACAGTATTTCCGTAGATATAACCCGGCACTGCCAGCATCGATGATCCGGCTGAGAGGAGAGAAAAAAGGAAAGTAGCATATATTATACTTTTTTCACCTTCGGTCTTAAGCGCTGGTATGAGTAGAATAATCAGCCATGCCGCATAGACCAGTATTTGAACTATTACACCTGTGGCAAGCACTCTGAATATTAAAACAGGGATCGGATTAAGACCGTCGAAAAAATTACTAATAAAAATTAATTTAAATTCGTAATCCTGGATCAGGATAAATATATCAAAAAAAAATGAAATTATTGCAGGTATAAAAAAAAGATAAAATCTTACGGGAAAACCTCTGCCGGGCATAGATACAACATATAGTGCATAATAAAGTACCGGGCAGAAAATGTAGAACAGTGTGGTATGAAATGAAATCAGCAGCGGGTTTAATCTTGCTTCGCCCGAAACCATTGCATAAAACTGCAGAAGTATGGTGCCGATTAGAATGAAAAGAAGAAAAAGATTATAATTCTCCATTTTTCTTTTTTTTAAAAGAAGCTGCCCGGCTGCGGACAGCAGACATAAAAAAGCAGCAAATCTCATTAGCCCCAGAGCATTCATTTACATCCCTTCATTTTAATCACTTCTCTTTTTTAAAAGAAAGCCGTTCCATCCTTCAAGCTTTTTATGTTTAACAATAACCATTTTATTTCTTTTTATAAGACGCTTTAAAAGATAAGTCCATTTTGTACTTATACCGGAAACGATAAGGACACCATCATCAGCAAGGGCACACTTTAATCGTTCAAAATTATCCTCTATTATCGCAGTGAGAAGATTTGCTGTAATTATGCTGTAGTTACTTTTTAATACACGGGTATAGATATCACCGGCAGTTGGATTAATACCGGATATACCGTTTAACTGAAGATTTCTTTCAGCCATAAAAACCGAGTTTTCATCTATATCAAAAAGTTCGATATTTCTTAATCCAAGTATATAAGCAATTATTGAAAGGAGTCCCGAACCTGTTCCGGCATCGAGCATTGAAAGATTGGAGGCATCTGCAAATTGCGCAATGTGTTCCTGTAAAAGAAGATCGCAAAGTCTTGTTGTGGGATGATGTCCGTCACCGAATGCATCCCGCGGATCGATCATTATAACGTGTCTGTAACTGGGCGCGGGTAAAGGTTTACCGGCAACAGTCACATAGATGTCCCCGGTAAGTTCATGACCTGTAAAATTTTCTGCCCATTTATAGCGCCATTTGCAATCATCGTCAGTTTCGCATGAAAGAATTGTGTATTTATTTAATTCTACTGGGAGTTGAGGTGATTCACTGAATATATGGAGCAGGTACATGCCCGGACTGGATTCGATAAAATAGTTCAGGCTGCGTGCGCCTGTGAGTTTCCTGGTCAATTTTTTCTGCTGATTCTTTGCAATGATTAATTTTGTATGATACATCCGGTTTACTTCAATCTTTTTCTTGCAGCTGAAAGTTCAGCAATCAGAAGATCAAGTTCATCCCTGTCAAACACGCAATCCGTGGTACCCCCTCCCGGATGTTCAGTTTTAAAATGAAGCATGTTTTCACTTACAGTGACCTCCCATTTTTCTCCTTTTTCAAGATTCATTGACTGGTCAAGCCAGGCTGCAGGATCAAACTGTGCAAACTGAATAAGTAATCCGAAAGCATCACGCGGATGTATAAAAAGTTCTTTCCAGTTATCATATTTATCGTTCAGGCCGAAATAGGGTATTCCCATATATTCAAGTTGCCCGGCTGTCTGCCTGATATCTTCAACCTGAAATGTAATATGGTGCACACCTCCGTCCTTTCCTTTAAGAAAACCCGCAAGGAAGCTCTCCTTTTCAAGAGGAGAAATAAGCTCAAACCGTGAAAGATCACCTGCAGAAAAAAGCTGCCAGAAAAATCCGTTTTTATCATCACTTCCGCATGCACCTGGAACCAGTCCAAGCAGATCCGTAAAAAAAACACGCGCTTTTTCATAATCATTTACAGCAAGAGAGACGTGATCAATTCTTTTTATCATTAATTTACCAGAGTGAATTATTAAACTTTAT
>JAAYBQ010000362.1 GCA_012730035.1 Spirochaetota bacterium | reverse complement strand
TTAAATAAATTTTCTGCTGCTTTAAAGATTCAATTCGCAGCCAACACGTATCAACTGTTACGCAAAGTTATAACCAACTCCAGCGCGATTTTAAAAAGTTCGCGAAACGACGTGCCTGAGCATTGCATATAACTATTTCTTACCTGAATTGCGCATAGGGAAGAAATAAACATGGCAACACGAAGGAAAATAACGCGTAAGCAACAATCTCTGAAAAAGCCAGCCGGCTGGCTTTTTCAAAACTTTGCGTGCCCTTCAGGATTATCTGGCATAGAACTTTTTGTCCACGCTGCCTTAACCGCGTAAGGCCTTCATCCTTTTCGCTTCCGGTAACTACCGGGCATTCACGCGTTACTTTCATATAAAGTGCTGATTACCCTGTTTTTGCACATATTAAATGATATTTTATAAAATTCAATTCTTAAAAGCAAGAAGTTTTTAATATTTGAAGTTACATATATGTGCCGTCGGTACAGACGAGTCTTTTAGCCAGGGGGCGTATTAGGAATTCCGATTCCCCTGGAATTCCTATTTTCATAACTTTGGTAATCATTTCATCAACTCATTTGTGTAATTACAAAGTATTAGTATGAATCTCAAATGCACTTAATGTTTTTATTAACCGGTAAGTTTTACCGGTAATATATCCGGCGATAAGTCTATTCGAAGTATATTTTTTTAAAAAATAAAGGAGGGCAATTTAACACAACCTGAGCTCGCCGGTACATCAGCTGATCATTAGGAATAAGTTTTAATCAGAATGATTCTACTTGAAACAGACTGTTTATGTGTCCAGGGGGCTTTTAATGTTCCTGATCCTGGCAGTGCTTACGTGAGTATAAATCATTGTGGTATTTGGACTCTGATGTCCCAGCAGCTCCTGTATGTAACGGATATCAACCCCCTGTTCAAGCAGGTGTGTCGCAAAACTGTGCCTCAGCGTATGCACCGTTGCCTCTTTCGCGATACCGGCCTTCGCGAGCGCTGTCGAAAAGATATACTGCACGGTGCGCCCCGAAATGTGACTACCTATGTCATGACCTTTGAACAGCCACTTGTCAGGATTATATGTTCTAACGTAAGCATCGAGCAGAATTTTAAACTTTTCAGAAAGAATTGTAGTGCGGTCCTTGCGTCCTTTTGCCCCTTTTATAAAAATCAGGCCCCGGTCGCAGTCAATATCGTTTTTCTCGATAGTAATTGCCTCGTTAAGACGCAGACCGGCTGAATAGATGAGCATAAGAACAGTTCTGTGCTTAAGGTTTCCGATGCTGTCCAGAATTGCCGCAACCTCGGACTTGCTCAAAACCACCGGCAGTTTTTTATCTTTTTTAGGCGCCTGGATATCACATGGAAAATTTTTATGCATCACTTCGCCGTAAAAGAATTTAACAGCATTGATGATTATCTGCACGGTCGAAGTGCTTATATTTTTTTCTCTGATCTTGTGATAGATAAATTCAGCAACATCATCCTGATCAATTTCATCAGCATTTTTTCCTGTAAAAAGAAGCAGTTCTCTGTTATAGCGGACATAGCTCTCTATGGTATTCCGGCTGTACCTGCGAACAGCAAGAGACCTGCGAAGCAGGTAAATGTGATCCTCCTCGGGCAGCGAAAACGGGTCGTGTCTCCCTATGTAGACACTGCTCTCTGCTGCAATGGCAGCCAGTAGAATTTTATCAAGAGATTCTTTCAGGTTTGCAATGTGCCAGGTCTTGGCGTCATTGTTCCACCTTCTGCCTGGAATGCTTCTTATGCATGCAAGAAGGCCCGGGTGAAATGGAATTTTCACTGAAAGGGTTCCGTTCTCCCCTGGAATTATCTGTATAAGAATATTGTTCATAAACATACAGGTGTAAAAATAAAGAGCATACTAAAAAAAGCAACACTTTTTTAACGTTTTTTCAAAATATTACTCAACGGCATGAACCTGCAGTAATCAATAATTTCATTTGACAGATCAGGAGAACAAAGGAAATCGTATGAATGAACTGTTTTTAAGGAACCCGCAATGAAGAAAAATAAAAGTGATTCACCCATATACGCCGAGGTCAGCCTTGACGCATTCAGGCATAACCTTAAAGAGACAAAACGCCTGTTATCTGGGAACACTAAGATCATGGCTGTTGTCAAGGCCGATGCTTACGGACATGGAGCCGATCTGCTTGCCCGCGTTGCCGAAGAGAACGGAGCAGATTACCTGGCAGTTGCCCGTATGAACGAGGCGGTACGTCTGCGTAATGCCGGTGCAAAAAAACCAATGCTGCTGTTTGATAACTGCGAGCCCGGTTCAACAGAGCGTTATATTGAACTCGACATACGGCCTACTATAAACAATTCAACCGAGGCAGATGCCTATTCACAGGCAGCAGCGAAAGCCGGTAAAATACTCAGGGTTCACATAAAGATTGATACGGGTATGGGACGCCTGGGTTTTCTGTGCGATAACGTGGCAGGGGGCAGCCCCGGTGGGCCTCTGGCCGATGAGATTGTCCGCATTGCCGCTCTTCCATTTATCGAGGTCGAGGGGGTCTATTCGCATTTCGCGAGCGCCGATTCCGCTGACAAGAGAAGTGCGCTCCAACAGCTCAGGGCATTTAAAGAACTTGCCGATGAACTTTCAGCCAGGCTTGAAAAGAGGCCCATGTTCCATATTGCAAACAGTGCCGCGATAATGGAGATGCCGCAGTCCCACATGGACATTGCGCGTCCGGGAATAATGTTGTACGGGATCTATCCTTCAAAAGAGGTTGACCGCACCAGGGCTGAACTTAAGCCCGTGCTTTCATTCAAATCCGAGATTATACATATTAAAAAGGTGGGTCCGGGATTCTGTGTTAGCTACGGATCGACATTTGTAACTTCACGCCAAACTGTTATTGCAACGGTGCCTGCCGGTTATGCTGACGGTTATAACAGGCAGCTGTCATCAAGGGGTGAAATGCTTGTGCGCGGATTGCGTGCGCCCATACTCGCCAGGGTCTGCATGGACCTTACAATGATCGACGTGACGCACATACCTGGGGCATCACTGCACGACGAGGTTGTGCTCATCGGTTCGCAGGGGACTGAAAGTATAACAGCAGAGGATATTGCTGACCTGACCGGTACCATAGGCTACGAGGTGCTTACCTCGATTTCTCCCAGGGTGCACAGGGTATACGCGGATTGAATTATTTGCCCCGGCCCGCTGCCGGTAAAAACTTAATGCAGGGCATCCTGAACTTTTCTACAAACACTCTATTTATTTATCTGGAAGTTGCGGCGGGTGCGCCCGGAAGAAAAAAAATTTTAAGGAATTAATATTGACTCATTCTCTCGCTATATTTTTCTGTACTTTAACAGGGCAGGGGCTTTATCTGCGGCGCATGCCCTTTTATCGGAGATGATCATGATTGAAAACGGAACAAAAAAAGAGATAAATTACCCGGCTGAAATTATTTTCAAGTCGATTTTCAGGAACAGGCCCTATACGCTCGAGAGCATCAGGAGTATTCTTGCCGAAGGCCTTATAGCGGGTGAGGTTGCGCACAGGGAGAGTTCTGGCGGCAAGTTCATCTCGTACACCGTGACCGCCGTGTTCCCCTCAGAGGAGATGCTTAACTCGGTCTGTTCAAAGATCACCACGCTTGATGGATACATGTCAATGTTCTGAACCCGCCCCTTTAGCTGCATCATCCTTTTTGTTCATGCCCGAAGCGACCATCAGCGCAAGCCCTATCAGGGTCCATGCGAATGACCTGAGCCTTCTGATAAAACCTATGGTCACACCAAGCTCGGGACGGAACCCGAGCATTACCAGTGCCAGTGCATAAGAGCCTTCGCCTGTGCCCACATTTGCCGGTATAAAAAACATTATCGAAGTAAGTATAAACCCGAAGATGTAGAGGAACATCGCGTCCACAGCCGTATAACCGGACGCAGGTTCTGTGTAGATCATTATCAGGTAAATCTCCAGTGTTGATATTACCAGCAAGGAAAGATAGTGCAGTAAAAAGCTTGCGATTATCTGTTTACGCTTTGACCTGTTGTGCAGAATAAGTCTGATCTCATCGTCGAGAGCGCGAATGTGCCGCATGCGCTCATCGGTGATATATTTTTTTGTGATAAAGTCAGGCATCTTTATGATGAGGTATTCCAGGATACCCTCGGCCTGTTTTTTTACAACAATGAATAGCGCTATGAATATTGCGGCTATCAGTGAAAGGCTTAGAACGATTGACGCAGGCGGCAGGTCAAGCACGAAGATCGCGGTCACTATGCCGGTCAGCATTATGAAAGTGTTGCTTATGGTGTGGATTGTCCTGTCCAGAAATATTGTGGCAAGCCCTTCTTTCAGAGGAACTATATCGCGCACGTAGAGAGCCTTCAGCGGTTCCCCGGCGATCGATCCCAGCGCGTTAATGAATGTGGTTGAATCGCCTGCCATGCGCGCCGCCACAAATTTTGGGAAATACCTCCAGCTTATTTTTCTCGTGAAGAGAATGAACCATCCCATCGCGAGAAAAATGTTGGAGAACAGATGAATTGAAACTATTATCCAGAACCTGTGGCCTATAAGTTTAAAATGCCATATCATGGGAGCAATGCCTACCATGGAAAAGCATATAACAAGTATTAGTATGCCGGCCATGAGGAATATAATGGTGTTTGCTGAAATTTTTTTCTTATCTTTTTTCATTTAATGAACCTGAACCCGCGTGAATACCTGTTAAATTTTTTTCCTTATCTGATCACTGCGCCCTGCCGGCTATGGCTCCAGTGCTCCATGCGAACTGAAGGTTGTATCCGCCGCTGTCGCCGTCTATGTCAAGCAGTTCCCCTGTTATGTAAAGTCCCCTGACTATTTTTGATTCCATTGTTGCAGGATTTATCTGCGACACGTCAACACCGCCCGCGGCTGCCACCGCCTCGCCGAATCCCCTGGGCCTTCCCGGCTGCATGCGGAAGTCCTTCAGCGTCGCGGCTATCTTTTTTTTATCCTCTACACCGAGGCTGCCGCACCGCATGTCTGGATTTATTCCTGAGAGTTCAAGTATAACGTCAGGTACATGTTCCTTGAGTATTCCCATCATGGCAAATGATAGTTTTTTCGCGCTGTCCGCAGTTACGGCCTGAACAAGCTGCTCTACATGGGATAGATTGTGCCCGGGGAAGAAATCAACAGATACTTCAGGAATCAGTCCTGCCATTACTTTTTCGTTAACATGGCGCGCGACCTTGAGCGCTGCAGGACCGGATATGCCGTAAGGGGTGAAGAGAAGTTCGTCTTCGGAACGGGCAAGTACGCGCCCGTCAAGTATTACCTTCAGGCCGCAGTCCCATCTAACTCCCTGCATGCGGTGAACTGCTTTTACAGTTATGTTCAGCGGAAGGATGACGGGGAAAGGCTCAAATATTCTGTGTTTAAGGGATGCGGCAAGTTCATAACCCGCAGATGACGCGCCCACAGAGGGGAATGCACAGCTGCCGCATGCGAGAATAACCGAATCGAAAAGCTCCTCCTCTGTACCCGCAGTGACCAGCCTGAACCTGCCCTTCTCCGGTATTATCCTGTCAATCCGCCTGTGAAGCCTGGTTTCAACTTTTTTCCTGGCCAGCTCGTATTCGAACACCTTTGTGACAATTGATGCCTGAAACGATGCGGGGAACAGTTTGCCTTCATCCTCTTCGATAAAGGGGATACCTATCGATTCGAAGAAGGATATTGTGTCATCTACGCTGAATGCTCCCAGGACATTGCGGACAAACTCCGGGTTGTGGCCGTGATACTTTGTATGGTCCGCGTTCATGTTTGATATGTTGCACCTGCCGTTGCCGGTTACCAGGAGTTTGCGGCCTGCCTTCTTCTCTTTTTCATAGAGCACAACTTCGCAGTTCTCTGCTGTAAACCATGACGCCATAAAGCCCGATGCTCCTGCACCGATTACTGCTACACGCTTCATTGACACGAAAAATCCCCGTTAACTGAGCCATCGGACAATATCATAAATTTACCGCGAGTACAGTAAGGTCATCCATCAGTTCGTTGTCCGGGTAGACTTCGCGTATGGCATTGCGTATTATGTTCAGCAGGCGTTCAGCCGGTTCGTGTATGTTGCTTTTGAGCAGCATGTTCAGTTTCTCGTAGCCAAGATTCAGGTCTTCACCTTCGTCGCCAAGTGATTCAACAAGCCCGTCAGTGAACAGCAGAAGAAGGTCACCATGGTCATAATTCACCGTCTGTTCGCCGTATCCAGCGTTTTCGTCAATTCCAAGTGGACAACCTTTTGCATTGAGCATTATAATTTCACCGGTACGGGGTTTTAACAATATCTGTTCGTTGTGCCCCGCCGATCCGTAAGTAAAGCTTTTTGATCCGGTGTCAATCATGGCATAAAACACTGTAACGAACATGCCGTATTCGGATTCATTCATCACATAAGTGTTGGATGATCTGAACAGCTCTGCAGGTGAGGGGTTGCCGCGTATTCCGAACTTGATTATGTTTTTAACAGTCCCGGTAAACAACGCTGCGGGTATGCCTTTACCTGCAACATCTGCCACAAGCAGTCCGCAGCGTTTACTGTCTATTTCAACAAAATCGTAAAAGTCGCCGCCAATTTCTTTTGCCGGTTCGTATAATACTGTCATCTTTATCTCATTAAATGACACGGGAATGCGCGCAAGGTTCCGACGTTGTATTTCCGAGGCTATGTTGATTTCCTGTTTCAGTTTGCGGCGGTTTTCTTCGTCGCGCCTGTCGGCATAGAGTCTGTATACGCTTGCAATATGTGTGCCCAGAGCCGTAAGCACCTGCAGTTCGAATTCATCAAAAAGCCTGCGATTTTTTTTGTCAGTAAGGTTTATCACACCTATAATTCTGCTGTTATAATAGACCGGTACAGAGACAAATGCCTGCGAGCTGTAATCATTCTGTTTCTTTTTGAGCCAGTCCGGTATATCAGTCCGCACGTCGCGAACGTTCATGGCCTCGCCTGTTTTGAAAACGTATGCCGCAACTGAATCATCGGGCACGGGTGATCCAACGGGTATGTTCGATCCGTGAATAGCTGCGATCTCGAGCCTGCCTGTATTTTCATTGTACAGAATAAGTGATCCGCGTTCAACGTGCAGCGAGTCTGAAAGTATCGAAATCGCCCGTGAAAAAAAGTCCATATCGTTTTCTGCAACGTTTGCCGCCCGGGATAGTTCAAAAAGCGCGTTAAGCTCTTCTATCCTTTTTTTCAGATCGTCATAAAGCATGCGGCCTGTGATTGCATGGGCGGATATCATGGCGATGATCTCGGTAAGAAGCACGTCAGTTTTGCTGAAGGATGTGTCGCATGTTGAATTGACAATCTCGAGTACACCTACAAATTCGTTCCGGGCCATCATTGGTGTGCAGATAAGGCTGCGCGTATTGAATCCGGTTTCAGTATCCACACCACTGAAAAATCTTTCGTCAGCCTTTGTATTATTTATCATCAGCGATTTTCTGTTCCGGAATACGTCCCAGGCGAACCCCGTGTTCGCCGGAATCTTTTTCCCTAACATCGGGATCATACACGTGTCGGTTGTTGATTTAAAATACAGCTGCCCGTCATCGCTGTTGTAAAGCAGCAGTGAGCTTGCCTCTGACCTGATCACCTGCGTTGATACGCGGACAATCGAATCATAGAGGTCGTCAATATTTTTCCTCGGAGTGATCTCTTCATTAATGGTAAAGAGTACCGAGAAATCTATCAGAGATTCATTGCTCAAAAAGTACTCCTGTCAGAAAATAGGTTTATAATCGAACCTGTGTATTGCATTAATGAACCTTAGAGTATGTGTCTGCTGGCGAATCACAATTGAACTTGTTTTAGCCCCGCCTGAAAAATACTGCACGCCGGGCAGCATCACACCGTCAGTAACACCGGTAATAGAAATCATTATATCTTCGCTTTTAACCAGGTCACGGATTTTGTATATCCTGTCAGGGTTACCCCTCCCCAGGTTTTCAGCGATTGTCTTTTCAAAGTAATCGTTATAATAAATCTTTGCCTGCATGTCGCCGCCAAGGCACTTGAGGCCAGCTGCAGCAATAACCCCCTCTTTGGCGCCGCCGATACCCATGAAAATGTCTATGGCTGAATCGGCGATGGCAGTTGAGATTACGCCCGATATATCGCCGTCGGTAATAAATTTTATTCTTGCACCGGTCTGCCTTATCTCTTCCACCAGATCCATGTTCATATCGCGCTCAAGAACGCATACGGTAATGTCTTCGATGTATTTATTCAGAGCCCGTGCTACACGCTTAATGTTTATCTGCGGGGGTTCATTAATGTCTATTACACCCCTGGCGCCTTCACCAACAGCAATTTTGTGCATAAGGCACGGCGGTACTTTCATGAACGATCCCTTGCTCCCAAGGGCCACTACCGATATGGAATTATGGCCGCCTGTTGCGCATGTCCTTTTGCCTTCGAGTGGCTTTGCCGCAATATCCACAAAGGGGCCTTCCCCCATACCGGCCTTTTTGCCGTCGCATATATTAAGGTCCCTGTTGGCTGCACCGATTATTATTTCACCATCAATGTCCATGGTTTCAAGACATTTCCACATCGCGCTGTCTGCAGAATTATAGCAGAGTTCGTCATCACCCTTGCCCATGTACCTGCTTGCGTAGAGTGCGGAATATTCCGTAAGCCTTGCTGCCTCCAGGATAAGGTTCCTGTTCATAAATCCTCCGGTTGCCCATGCCCCTGCTTTAGGGGAGATGTCATATTGTGCATGTTTAAGCATATTTTCAACACATTTTCAGGCCTTCTTCGCGGCTCAGAGCCTTCTTCCCGGGGTCAGAGCCTTCATCGCGGGCTCAGAGCCTTCTTCCCGGGGTCAGAGCCTTCTTCGCGGGCTCAGAGCCTTCATCGCGGCTCAGAGCCTTCTTCGCGGGCTCAGAGCCCCTTTAACAAAAAACTTTTTAATATGAACAAAAAAATATTTTTGTACCTGCGATGACAAAGTTTTTATTGACTGTTTATATATACTGGTTTATAGTTATGTGACATAATATTACGCGGGGTATCTCTGTGAAAAAAACACTCATGGTTATCGGCGGCGGCCTTCTTCAGGCCCCGGTCATCAGGACTGCAAAAAAGATGGGATGCCAGGTTATAGTCACAGACTATAATCCTGAGGCTATCGGCATGAAGGATGCTGATATTCCAATTGTAATGAGCACGCGAGATATCCAGGGATCTGTCCGGGTGGCGAAGCGTCAGAACGAGATTACCCCGATCAGCGGAGTGCTTACCGTTGGAACTGACGCGTCAATGACTGTTGCGGCCGTTGCCAATGCGCTTAACCTGCCCGGCATAAAGTTTGATGACGCAGAGGCCGCGACCAATAAGATCAAGATGCGCATGAGGTTCAAGGAATTCGATGTTCCGTCTCCTGCATTTCTTCCTGTATGGTCCCTCTCTGATGCGAAAAAGGCATGCAGGATACTGGGTTTTCCCCTTGTAATTAAACCCAGCGATAACATGGGGGCACGCGGTGTAATAAGGATTAACAACTCGAGCGAAGTTGCCGACGCCTTCAGGTTTGCCAAGAGCGCATCTCCAAGCGGAGAGCTGATCATTGAACAGTTTATGGAGGGGCCTGAACTTTCTATTGATGCAATTATCTACAATGGCGAGATCACAATTACCGGTGTTGCAGACAGGATTATTGAATACCCGCCTCATTTTATCGAAACCGGGCATACAATGCCTTCGTCCCTGTCTGCCGATATTCTTAAAAATGCATGCGATGTAATGAAGCAGGGCATAAAAGCCCTGGGGCTCACAACAGGCGCAGCCAAGGGTGACATCAAGGTTACAAAAAACGGAGCCATGATCGGCGAGCTTGCTGCAAGGCTCTCAGGCGGATTCATGTCTGCATATACATTCCCCCTTTCGTCAGGAGTGGATTTGATGCGTGCAATGATTGAGGTCGCGCTTGGCGAGGAACCTGGCAACCTGGAACCTGTGCGTAACCGCGTATCAATAGAAAGGGCAATCATAGCCAGGCCGGGGACAGTAAAAAAAATCTCCGGGCTTGACGAAGCTCTTAAGGTGCCAGGCATTGAACATATATTCCTGAACATAAAAGAGGGCGACAGCATTGTAATGCCCACTTCAAACGTCGAGAAGCATGGAAACGTAATTGCGGTTGCAGATACGCTTGCCGATGCTGAAGCTGCTGTGTCGGAATGTCTCAGGCTTTTAAAGATTGAAACAACAGATCTTTCAGAAATAACAATGAATACAATTCATGCGGCAGCGCGTGAAAAGTTTAAAAAAGTCTGTTATGTCTGCAAGGTATGTGATGGGAACAACTGTGCCTCGGGCGTTCCCGGTATGGGCGCAGTGGGAACAGGGGAGTCTTTCAGAAGGAATATTCAGTCTCTTAAAAAATACAAGGTGGTGACAAGGCTTATCCATGACATTAAGGAGCCTGATACTTCGGCTGAAATTTTCGGCACCAGAATTTCTCTTCCGGTAATGGCTGCGCCAATCACAGGTGCTGTGACAAATATGAGCGGCGCCGTTGACGAGCTCGATTACAACATCGCGGTTGTAAGGGGCTGCAGAGAGGCCGGTACAATAGCCTTTGTCGGTGACGGTGCCACGCCTGAAAAGTACAAGATCGGCCTGGATGCAATAGAGAGAGAAAACGGCCTTGGTATACCAGTTTTTAAACCGAGGCTTGACAATGAGGAGATCATAAAAAGAATAAGAGCCGCAGAGAAGGCCGGCGCCCTTGCAGTCGGCATGGACATAGATGCGGCGGTGTTCAAAACCATGGCCCTGCGTAATCAGGCTGTTGCGCCCAAGAGCGTATCTGAACTGAAAGAGATAAGGTCTGCAACCAGGCTGCCGTTTATCCTCAAGGGTATTATCAATCCGCGCGATGTCGAGATGGCGCTTAAGGCAGGAGCTGATGCAATCATAGTTTCAAATCACGGTGGAAGGGTGCTGGACGAGATGCCCGGCTCCATGGATGTTCTGGGCGATATTGTAAAGGCAGCGGCAGGCGGCCTCACGATAATGGTGGATGGAGGATTCAGGGATGGAGTAGACATTCTGAAGGCCCTGGCACTGGGAGCGCAGTATGTTCTTATCGGCCGGCCCGTGGCAATCGCTGCTGTAGGTATGGGAATAGAGGGTACAGCTTATTACATGAACCATATAAAGGATGAACTTCAGAAGGCCATGCTTCTGACAGGTTGCGGCAGCATCAAAGATATTACAGATGATGTGGTACTGGCGCTTTAAAAAAAAAGCCCTGCACAGGGCAGGGCCTCATAATCTCTTTATTTAAACCGGCGTTTTGTAAATGACCTGCTTTACGTTCCCGAATTTTAAAAAAACTCAAGGGACCGCCCCCTCGCAGGACATCTTTTCTATTTTTTTGTAAAGACAGCAGCCCTTTTTTCGGAAAATGCTGTCATACCTTCTTTCTGGTCCGCTGTGGCAAAACAGAGACCAAATACCTGATTTTCGAATGAAGCGGCCGTATCCAAGTCTGACTGTAGACCTTTGTCTATTGCCATCTTTGAATACATTACCGCGAGCTGCGCCCTGGACGCTATCTTTTTAGCCATTGCCATGGCTGTTTCCATCAGCGCCTCGGGTGCGACAACATTGTTAACCAGACCTATTCTTAAAGCTTCAGCGGCATTGATCTGGTCGCCCGTAAGTATAAGCTCCTTGGCCTTTGCAGCTCCAACAATCCTTGGCAGCCTTATGCATCCGGAAAAACCGGGTGTAATGCCAAGGCCCACTTCGGGCTGGCCGAACTTTGCGTTCTCCGAGGCAATGCGTATGTCGCAGCACATTGCAAGTTCGCATCCGCCGCCGAGTGCAAAACCGTTAACGGCAGCAATAACAGGCGCTTTCAGCTTTTCGATCTTCATGAACACCGAAGCTCCAAGTTCACCCCATTCGCGTCCCTGTTCGCTGTTCATCTCTTTCATTTCGAGGATATCAGCTCCGGCAACAAATGACTTGCCTTCGCCTGTTATTACAAGAACATCGATCGATTTGTCTGCGGCTATCATGTCAACTGCCCTGTTCAGCTCAACAAGCAGGTCTTTGTTGAGCGCGTTAAGAGCCTTTGGCCTGTACATGGTCAGGATTCCTATACTCCCTTCCTGTGCATACCTGATGTTTTCAAAATTTGTATTTTGTATCATGATTTTCTCTTTTATCTTTCAAAGATCATAGCCATTCCCATTCCGCCGCCTATACACATTGAGACAACACTTGTGGGAACATTCAGTCTTTTCATCTGGTACATTGTTGTAACAGCCATTCTTGCGCCAGTACATCCAATGGGATGGCCAAGTGAAATTCCGCTGCCGAACTGGTTTGGTGATTCATTGTCAAGACCAAGTTCTCTGAAGCATCCTATAGCCTGGGATGCGAAGGCTTCGTTGATTTCAACCATCTTGATATCTTTTATAGTCATATTAGCTATTTTAAGAGCTTTACGTACGGCCGGTACCGGGCCAAGACCCATGTATGCCGGATCAACTCCGCCTGTTGCAAACGCTTTGATTTTTACTATAGGAGTAAGTCCAAGCTCTTTTGCTTTCTCTTCGCTCATCATAAGAACTGCAGCAGCACCGTCATTTATACCCGAGGCATTACCTGCTGTAACTGAACCGTCCTTTTTAAACGCGGGTTTCATCTGGGTCATCTTATCCATGTTTGTTTCCATGGGGCGCTCATCCTTATCGAGGATAACATCCCCTTTTCTGGATGACACAACTACAGGTACAAGTTCTTCTTTATAATAACCCTCTTTCATTGCCTTGAGGGCCCTTTCGTGGCTCATTACAGCGAGTCTGTCCTGCTCTTCGCGGCTGATCTTATAGAGTGATGCAATATTTTCGGCTGTTATACCCATGTGGTAGCCGTTGAATATTTCATAGAGGCCGTCATATACCATAAGGTCATGTATGTCCCCTTTACCGGTAAGCTCCATCCTGTGTCCCCAGCGTGCCTTTTTAAGCGCAAGAGGGGCAAGTGTCATGTTTTCCATACCGCCTGCGACTACTACATCGGACTGGCCTGTCATGATGGCCTGCGCGCCCATTGCGATAGCCTTGAGCCCTGAACCGCATACCTTGTTTATTGTGCAGCCCGCTGCCTCTTTAGGAATGCCTGCAAAGATTGCAGCCTGGCGTCCGGGATTCTGCCCCTGTGCAGATGTCAGAACGCAGCCCATTATTGTCTCATCAACAACAATCTCCTTTGCGCCTGCATCGAATTTATACGCATTTTTTTCAAGTTCGATCTGGCCTGCATTTCTGAGAGTGTCAGGAGCAATCTCTTTTTGAACTGATCCAACAACCGGCTTAAGGTTTACTTTTCTGAAAACCTCACCCATTACGAGAGCGCCAAGATCAATTGCGGGAACATCTTTAAATATTCCACCGAATGCACCGATTGCTGTGCGGGCGCCGCTTACTATTACAACATTTTTCATATCATTCCTCCATTTAATATTTATAATCCCTCCAGGTTAAGCTGGAGGGATCGGGTCATCTACTTCGCGTATTCACCAAGAACGCTCATGGCAACAACAAGTCTCTGAATTTCCGATGTTCCTTCGTAGATTTCAGTGATCCTTGCGTCCCTGTAAAGCCTTTCTGCTACATACTCTTTCACATATCCGTAACCGCCGTGAATCTGGATGCACTTGTGTGCACACCTGTGCGCGCATTCAGAGGCATAGAGTTTTGCCATTGCAGCGTACTTGCTTGCGGGCCTTCTGTTCTTGCCGTTTTTCTGGAGAATGTCAGCTGCCTTGTAAACAAGAAGCCTGGCAGCTTCGATCTCTGTGGCCATGTCTGCGATCATCCACTGGATTGCCTGAAGTTTGCCTATGGGCGCGCCGAACTGTTCACGTTCATTGGCATAAGCTGCTGCCGCGTCAAGTGCAGCCTGTGCTATGCCCAGAGCCTGTGCCGCAATACCGACACGTCCGCCGTCAAGTGTGTGCATCGCGATTGCGAAACCTTCGCCAGGTTTGCCTAGCATACGATCCTCGGGGATTTTACAGTCTTCATAAACCATCTCTGTAGTTGAAGACGCGCATATTCCAAGTTTCTCCTCAACCTTGCCCACTTTAAATCCGGGATCGGTCTTTTCTATTATAAAGAACGAAGTGTTTTTATTTTTCTTCCCGTCTTTATCTGTTACGGCAAGTGTAACATGCACGTCAGCGTATTCACCGTTAGTGATAAAGTTTTTGCTGCCGTTAAGGATGTAACTGGATCCGTCCTTAACTGCCATTGTTTTTGTACCGCCCGAATCTGATCCTGCCATAGGTTCTGTTATCGCGAATGCGCCTATGTGCTCGCCCTTTGCAAGTTTGGGAACATATTTCTTTTTCTGCTCCTCGGTTCCGAAATAGTAGATTGGTGAAAGACAGAGCGAGTTGTGCGCTGATACTATAACGCCCGAAGATGCACATACGCGTGAAATCTCTTCAACGGCAATTGCGTAGCAGAGGTAATCCATGCCTGCTCCGCCGTATTCTTCGGAATAAACAACACCCATGATGCCCAGCTCACCAAGCATTCTTGTTGTTTCAAGAGGAAAGCGGTGAGTTTTATCTATCTCTACAGCCTGTTCCCTCAGATTTTTTTCAGCAAAACCGCGGCACATGTCGCGGACCATCAATTGTTCTTCTGTTAAATCAAACATTGTAAACTCCTTAACTGGATTTTATTCAAAATAATATAATTACGATCTGCCAAATTACACTATTCCCTGTCAAAAAGGAATAGGCGCAAACTGTATTGTCCTGTGGTTGATTTTGTTATTTTGATGTAGTAAAAAAACTTACAAATATAAATTGACGAGGGCGGCATTTAAGAACCGCCCTTTTTAACCTGCAAAGAGTATTATTTTTGAAAATCACATACAAAGATTAAAATACTGATTAAAATGCCTCGAATCCGTCATCTTCAAGGTGTTTTTTGATATCCTTATCAGATTTTGCCGAAACCAGAGTGGTACCTGTTTTAACCTCAGTCTTGAGAGGTTTATCCTCTACTGGCGAAATCTGAGGCTTAATTTTAGCCTCAAGAGTTGTTTTAAGATCCGGCTTAACCGTGGATTCCGGTTTGTCCGGGGTTTTCGGGCTGATTTTTGTATCAGTTTTCACAGCAGTTTCAGTTTTCTTTGTAGTTGCCGTTTTTTTTATTTCGGGGTCAGAGCCTTTCATGGCCTTTACTGAATTCAGGCCGCCAAGGTCATCATTAATTTTAAACTGTTTCATAAGCTCCTTAAGCTCACCTGCCTGTGCAGCCATCTCTTCGCTTGCAGAGGCGGTTTCTTCAACCAGGGCTGCGTTCTGCTGGGTCATTGTGTCAAGATCCATCACAGCGGTATTAATCTGGTCTATACCCTGTCTCTGTTCCTCTGTTGATGCAGTAACCTCAGAGATTATCCGGCCCACCTCCTTGACGGAAGTAATCAATTCGTTAAGGGCAGCCCCGCTTTTAGTAACAAGGCTGGTACCCTGATTAATGTTTTCCAGGGTATCCTTGATAAGCGCTTCAATCTCTTTGGCTGAACTGCCTGCACGCTGAGCAAGGTTCCGTACCTCGCTGGCAACAACGGCAAAGCCGCGTCCCTGGTCACCGGCACGCGCGGCTTCGACTGCAGCGTTCAGGGCAAGCAGGTTGGTCTGGAATGCGATTTCATTTATAACGGCAATAATCTCGCCGATTTTTTTGCCCGATTCGCTTATCCTGTTTATTGAACCGACCGTTTCTTCAACTATTGTACCGCCATTTATCGCAAGTTTTGTTGAACTGTCTGATATGCTGTTCGCTTCAATAGTATTATCAGCAGTCTGCCTGATGGTAGCGGTTGCCTCTTCAAGTGTTGAGGCTATCTCTTCAAGGGAGGATGCCTGTTCGGTTGTGCGCTGCGAAAGATTCTGGTTGCCGCTTGAAATGTCTGTAACGGCCATTGTAAGATTGTTTACTGAAAGGTTAACGCTGGAAATCAGCCGTTCAAGGTTGTCCGCTGCCTGGTTAAGAGACTTTGCCAGCAGCCCGAGCTCGTCCTCCTGGTCAAGGTCAATGCGTTCAGTCAGATCACCCTCTGCAATCTTCTGCGCAAAGGCAAGTCCAAGATTCACCGGATGTGAAACAGACCTGGAGAGTAAATAAGTTATAAGTACACCTGCTGATATAGAGAAAAGGAGGATTACAAGCATAATTATTATCGTCGTATCCATCCTGTCGAATTCAGTAACTATTTTTTGTGCACCATACTTCAGGGTCAGAGCATGCAGATTCTTCAATTTAGCCAGAACAACATCAAATTGTGTTGTCCATGCCTC
>JAAYBQ010000361.1 GCA_012730035.1 Spirochaetota bacterium | reverse complement strand
TCGGTTTGAGGGTCAAGCCCTGTTGTGGGTTCATCCAAAAAAAGCAATTTGGGTTCGGTCAAAAGTTCCATCGCTATACTGATGCGTTTTTTCTGCCCGCCGCTCAAGTTCTTTATTAAAGTATGCTCCATCCCTGTCAGCTCAACATCTTTTATTGTCTGTCGAATTTGATTCATTATTTCAGTTTTGCTCAGTGCCGATTTTCGAAGATTTATCGAATAATAAAGCAGCTCTTCAACGGTCAGATTATCATATACCGCATCTTCCTGAGGCACATATCCCAAGATATTCATGTAAACATCATAGTTTTTAAAAAAATCATCGCCGTTTACCATAACAGTACCGCAATCGGGTTTGGTTAATCCGCTAAGGCATTTGAGAAGCGTAGTCTTTCCCGCACCGCTGGTACCTATTATGGCAACAAGCTCTCCGGGATTTATGCTTACGCTGACATCACTGAGTATTGTCTTTTTCTTTTTTCGAAAGACAGAACTGTTCCTAACGGTTACAGTCCTTCTTAAAGAAACGGCATCTATTCCGAATCCCTTCGAATAATAATTATATAGCAAGGATTTACCGTTAAAAATAATCTTCGTATCCCCAATGTAAATCACATCATTCATTTTCACCGGTTGCATTGATGTGATTCTTGTACCGTTTAAATAAGTACCGTTTGTGCTTTTCAAGTCCTCGATATAATATTTTCCGTCGGAATGAAAAAATACGGCATGTTTTTTGGATATAGTATTATGATTCAATACAATACTGTTTTGTTCATCTCTACCAATATATATGAAGTCGTTAGAATGGACAGCATACTCCCACCATTTCTCACCGGCATTCTCAGCTCCCACAGTGTATATGATGACAACAGCAGCTTTCAACGGTCTTTTTTCATTGTCAATCTGCAGGATATCGTTATTATTCAAGCGTTGCATTTTTTCCTTTTTGCCGTTAACCATTATTCCGTTTTTGCTGTTATTATCGTATAATACCCAAGAGTCATCCACAAATTGAAATAATGCATGATGAGAAGAGATTATGGGCGAATCAATGACAATATCGTTTGATGGATCTCTCCCCATCGTTACGGTATTTTTATTAAAAGTGCCAAGGTCAACTGTATCAATAGAATTCTTATAATATATTGTAATTGTGTGCCTCTGCATATCGTTATGTACCCTTCGCATGTTTACATATTTTATTCCAATGATATTATAAATCAGCAAAAACGATTAATCAAATATATTAGTGTTGTATAATATTTTGAATCTTATATCTCATTGCATATCTATTCATTTGCATTGGCAACAGGCTTGCACCGACACATAAAACAGGGAAAAATTCACTTCCAATCGTCCGGTATCTCTTCGTAGTTGGATAATTTAGTACAGCCATAAAAACAATCTTCATATTCTATTACATTTAATTTGAACCATAAATTCGGTGCTGAACCGGTTAATTGGCTGCAGCCGTAAAAACACTTGCTGTAATCCCTTACTTCAGTATTATTAGCAAAAAATCCTTCAGGGATCTCTTTTATGTTGACGCAGTTATTGAAACAGCCCATAAAGCTGGTTACTTTAGTATTATTTGCAAAAAGTCCTTCCGGAATCTCTGCTAACATGGTGCAATAATTAAAACAGTCACTGAAGTCAGTCACATTAGTATTATTGGCAAACAGCCCTTCGGGAATTTCTGTTAAGCCGGTACATGCGGCATATTATCAAAGGAAAGTACTTTTATTGTATATATACCTTCTTCTCCATACTCATGTTCTCTTGCAGAATAATCTGTTATCTCGCTTATTATGCCATCGCCCCAGTCGACAACAATATTATATTCTGTTTGTGAAGATTCGATGGGAAAGCTATATGTGAGATCTTTATCATCAATTTTTATCTTGAATGCAAAAACTTCTTCATTTGTTTCTGTAGGAGTTGGTGTAGGTTCCTGCGTAGGGGTGGGTGTTATTGCCGGGTTCAATTCTTCCACCGGAAACTTTGTTATTTTCTTAAGTATGTACCTCTTTAGCAGTGTTATATCCGTTGAATTCAATTCACCGTCACCGTCAAGATCAGCAGCTGTTATGTCGTCGGCAGTCAATTTTCTGAGTATTACCCTCTTCATCATAGTTAAATCAGTTGAGTCTATTAAGCCATCTGAATTTAAGTCACCATATAATAAAGTAGCCCCGGCAGAAACAAAGCTGAAGACAACTGCAGTAACAATCAGCAGCAGCAAAAATGTTTTTTCATCATAAAACTCCCTCCCCTTTATATTAAATACTTAATTAATGCACATAAAGAACAACACAAGAGATTTCCAATTCATTCTATCGCTAGTGATTAACAACAGTATTAACAATTTAATTATATTTTACTTGAAAATTATTGTAAAGTTTATTATCTCATTTTGCCGCAATGAATTATTAAACCGTAAATGGGAAAAATCGGCATAAGATCAAGGGGACGGTTCTTCCGTGTCGTATGACACGGAAGAACCGTCCCCTCGTGCGGGAGAACCGTCCCCTTGTGCTACTCTTGTTTGATGTGGCGGGATTAATCCAAAAGCGTATATATTAAAATGCTCTCGATCTTTTTCTCTTTTATATGAAAATTCATTACGTCAACGTAATTAACCGGTTCATACCGATAATCATCCTCCTCGTCAGTCAATTCTCCTCCCAGCAGGATTCCTTCAGGATAAACCTCTTTGAGTTTTTCGAAGCTGTCGCCAACTTTTATATTCCTTATAGTTGGGTATTTCGGGTCAGTAATCTAATGCTGAAAATATACGACTTTTTGTCTTCAGTAGCATCAATAGTTTTTATAACAAGCCCCGGATAATAATATTGTTTTCCAGTCAATCCGTTAAGGGGATCCATATTCTTTCCATCCCCAACAGAATAGGTATGAGACTTGATTTCATCTGCTTTTCCCAGCATACTCTCGATTTTTTTATCATCCACAATATCGGAAAGGGCAATTGTATTCCCTTGATAGACAAAGGCCAGCTGTTTTAATATAACATTCCCCTTCTTTTCTATTTTGCCCTCCTTTATTACTTCTTCTGAGGCATCCTGGGAACTGTCCCCAGGGGTACCGGCGGATATGCCGGTCTGCATTCCTTTTGAGGAATTTATCGGTGTACCGGTTAATTCATTCCCCGGTGAGTCAGCTTCATTCCTGCACCCTTCCAGAGCCATTGTACAAAGTGCTAAAAGCATTGTCACTATAACGATTCTCTTTAAACCTTTCATTGCCGCTCCTCCTTCAAATAATCTGAAATGTTTATGTTACAGTGTTCATTATATATAAAAACTATGTTAGGGTAATAACAAACTGGTATCAATCTTGTAACATTATGCTATAGGGAGCAGAAGGGAAACGGTAGTTCCGGTTCCAATCTCACTTTCTATGATTAACCGGCCGTTGAATTTTTCAACAATCTCTCTGCAAAGAGAAAGCCCCAGCCCGGAACCTTTGACAATATTAGAATTGGCT
>JAAYBQ010000360.1 GCA_012730035.1 Spirochaetota bacterium | reverse complement strand
GCATTATGCTGCGAAATCGCATCACAATATCACAGTGAAATGGGGCATGAATACATTTCTGAATCTCTTCTCGATGATGCACTTAACCTCTACACCCAGTGGGGATGCGATGTAAAAATAAACAGTATCAGGAGCAGACGCACCAGTTCCATGCAAAGCCTGGAACATCGGCAGAAAAAGCAGCTATCACACCGTGAAGGCACCCCCTCTGCGGCAGGTGACGATGAGGATTTCAGGAAACCTGCCGATCTGATAGACTTTATAAGTGTAGTACGCGCATCACAGGCGATATCAGGAGAAATCGTCCTGAGCAGTCTTATTGACCGCCTGATGAAAGTAGTAATAGAGAGTTCAGGCGCAGAGAACGGTATACTGTTTATAGAAAACGAAAATCTTGGCAACATCACAGCCAGGGCTGTAAGCGATGGTGAATCAATACGCGTGTTGCGCGACAACACTGAAATAGATGAATCGCTCTACCCCGTATCAGTCATCAACTACGTAAAAAGAACATGGGAAACCGTTCTGCTTGGTGATGCAACGGTTAGCCCGCTCTTTAGCGGAGACAGATACATAATTGATAACAGGGCAGGTTCCATACTGTGTATACCCGTAAGGCACAAAACCGGCATGTCAGTAATTCTTTACCTTGAAAACAGGTTATCCACAGAAGTCTTCAATCCTTCAAGAATGGATGTTATATACCTGCTCTGTTCACAGATTGCCATATCAATCGAAAATGCACTTAACTTTGAAGAGACCAACAGGATCAAGGAATCCCTGCGCGAAAGCGAAGAGAATTACAGGATTCTTTTTGAAAACATACAGGATGTATTTTACAGGTCAGATACACGGGGAAATGTTCTGCTGACATCTCCTTCGATTTTCAGAGTTTTCGGATATAAACCCGAAGAGATTACAGGGGTAAACATAGCAGATATTTTTTATTATAACCCGGAGGAAAGGCAAAAACTTGTCGAAATACTTGATCGTGAAGGTTTTGTCGAGGACTACGAAATAGCACTTAAAAAAAAGGACGGGACAGTTATAAATGTTTCAACTAATTCACATTTTTATTGTAATAAAAAAGGCCAAATTGCCGGTGTTGAAGGTTTAATAAGGGATATTACCGCAAGGAAAAATGCCGAAGCGCAGATAATGGCAGAAAAAGAAAGGCTTGCAGTTACATTGCGAAGCATAGGTGAAGGTGTAATTGTCACAGATACAAATACGGGCATAATACTGATAAACCGTGTCGCCGAAAAACTTACCGGGTATACCCAGGCTGAAGCATACGGCAGAAAACTTTCTGATGTATTTATGATCGCGGACAGCCGGGGCAAAAACCTTTGCGACGAAATAATGAACGACCTGCTGGGATCCTGCTCTATTATTGAAATTGAGAGCGGCCTTAACCTTACAAACAGGATGAACAAAAACATACTCATAGCGCTTTCAGCATCACCCATACGCGACGATACCGGCTCTCTTACCGGTACGGCTATAGTGTTCCGTGATATAACAGAAAAGCAGAGAATGGAAGATGAACTGCTGAAAACACAGAAGCTTGAATCAATAAGCATATTCGCAGGCGGGATAGCCCATGATTTTAACAACCTGTTAACGGGGATCCTGGGGAATGTTTCGCTCTGCAAACACAACATGGCTGATAAAACTAAAATCCAGAAACGACTTGATGAAATTGAAAATGCATCTCTACGCGCAAAGGACCTTACCCAGCAGCTCCTTACCTTTTCACGCGGCGGAACACCAATTAAAAAGACAACATCAATAGTCGGTCTGGTAATGGAATCCGCAAAATTTGTGCTGAGCGGGGCAAATGTTAAATGTGAATATTTTATCGATGATAACGTTTCGACTATCGAGGCTGACGAAGGCCAGATGAACCAGGTATTCAATAACATCCTGATAAACGCAAGGCAGGCAATGCCGGAAGGCGGAATAATCAACATCAGGATACACAACGAAAAAACATCCCGTACTGACGATAATTCTGGCGCAGATGATTATGTGTGCATTAAAATAGAAGACCACGGTACGGGAATACCTAAAGAGAACCTGCAGAGAATATTTGACCCGTTTTTTACTACAAAGGATAAGGGGAACGGGCTGGGCCTTGCAACAACCTATTCAATAATTAAAAAACATGACGGCAGCATCAGCGTCATGTCTGAACCGGGTGCTGGAACTTCTTTCACGATACTGCTACCCGCATCAGAAAATTCTATAAATAACATTATACCGGCCGATGCAGACGGGTTCAGCGGAAACGGAAAAGTACTGATCATGGATGACGAGGATATAATACTTTCAGTTTCATCCGAAATGGTAGAACTAATGGGTTATGAACCTGTCGCAGCAAAAGACGGCAATGAGGTTGTTACCCTATACAGCGAAGCACTTGAAGCAGGTAAGCCTTTCGATTTTGTTATCATGGACCTGACCATACCTGGCGGCACAGGAGGGAAAGAGGCTATCGCAAAACTGAGGGCTCTTGATCCCGGCGTTAAAGCAATCGTTTCGAGCGGGTACTCAAATGACCCGGTCATGTCCGATTATAAAAGTTACGGTTTCAGCGGAATCATTGTAAAACCGTATAAAATGGAGGAATTACGAAGACTTCTGCGGTCAATGACAGATGAAAAATCCTGAAATTTTTTAACACGATCTTTACTAATAATTTACCAATTTAACCCTGGCGCCACCATACCAAAAAATCTTCATCAGGCTTTCTAAAAATCTGCAGGTTTTATGCGTTGTTTCACTTAATTGAAAATCTGCAGGTGAACAAATACATACAAACTAAACATGCCTCTGTACAAAATCCGTATAATAAAAAATACGTTTATGAATTTCTGCACAGAATTAATACTTGAAAAACTATACATTTATTGTAATTGTTTACCTGAATACAGGCTTTATGTTAAGGGGGTTTAATATGCATAAAATTCAAGTATATCTTCTGCTTTTATTACTTTCATTTTTAACCAGTTCCCCGGTTCTGGCCTATTCAAGCTGGAAAATTGTAAAAGAGAATGCATCGATACAGCTGCTCGTGCATCCCGTCCCGGATTCAAAGGTCAGGGAATACATGGCTGTCGCCGTATTCGATTCAACCCTCTCTGCTCCTGTGGCCCTTCTGGAGGATACTCCCGTGTATACGCAATGGAATTATAAATGCATTGAGGCAAAACTTCTTTTCAAAAAAAATGATTACGAACGAATAACATATATGGCCACGGAATCGCCCTGGCCTGTTGAAAACCGGGACATAGCCGTGAAGTCACTGCTGGTACAGGACAAAAGCACCGGGACTATTACAATAAAGTTAACCGGAATTCCAGAGTACATTCCCGCCAAAGAGGGAAGAGTCCGTATGGCTTCATTGCACGGGTACTGGATATTTGAACCTCTCGGCTGCGGAAAAATCAGGGCCACGTACCGGCTGCACAATGAACCTGGCGGTTCAGTCCCCGATAGCCTGGTCAACGGCACAGTGAAAGATATAGTTTATAACACGGTATTAAAGATGCGCAGCATGGTACAGAAAAAGTGTTATAAAAATGCAAAGTTGAGCTATATTAAAGAAAGACCATGATGCCCACCTCGGTATAGCGGGCATAAGCTACAGCGCAAGCCTCTGGTGACCGCGGTACATCTCGTCCCTCATACGCTTTACATCATCGTTGTTTATATACTCGTCAAATGTCATCTGCCTGTCTATTACACCGGAAGGCGTAATCTCTATTATCCTGTTGGCGACCGTGTCAATAAACTGGTGGTCATGAGATGAAAAAAGGATAACCTCAGGGAAATTGATCAGCGCATTGTTAAGCGACGTGATAGACTCCAGGTCAAGATGATTCGTCGGCTCGTCAAGTATAAGAACATTTGAATTACTCAGCATCATCCTTGAAAGCATGCACCTTACCCGTTCACCGCCGGAAAGAACATTCACCTTCTTCAGGGACTCGTCCCCGGAGAACAGCATGCGCCCCAGAAAACCGCGAACGAAGCCCTCCTCCTTTTCATCTGAATACTGCCTGAGCCAGTCAATAAGGTTAAGGCTGCTCTCAAAATATGAGCTGTTATCCTTTGGGAAAAAGGATGTCGTGATAGTTTCGCCCCACCTGAAAGTGCCCGAATCGGCTTTAAGTTCCCCTGCGATTAACTGGAAAAATATTGTCTTTACAAGATTATTCTGACCTACAAATGCGATCTTATCCTTTTTATTTACAGTGAGGCTGAAGTCATCAAGCACTTTAATTCCATCGATGATCTTTGTAAGGTTTTCAACCTCGAGTATTATCTTCCCGCATTCACGTTCAGGCTTGAACGCCACATAGGGGAACTTTCTTGATGACGCCGGTATATCCTCAAGTGTGAGTTTATCAAGCAGCTTTTTACGTGAAGTTGCCTGGCGCGCTTTTGATGCATTTGAGCTGAACCTTTCAATGAAGGCCTTAAGTTCTTTGGCCTTCTCCTCTTTCTTCCTGTTTTCATCACGCTTCTGTTTCATGGCAAGCTGGCTTGCCTCTGCCCAGAAATCATAGTTTCCGGGATAGATCATTATTTTGCCGAAATCTATATCTGCGATGTGTGTGCAGACTCTGTTCATAAAGTGCCTGTCGTGCGAGACCACAATTACGGTATTGCTGAAATTATAAAGAAATTCCTCCAGCCATGTTATGGCTTCAAGGTCAAGGTTATTTGTGGGCTCATCAAGAAGAAGTATATCCGGGTTGCCGAAGAGCGCCTGTGCAAGCAGCACCCGCACCTTCTGGCCCGCTTCAAGTTCCTTCATTTTTTTCGGGTGAAGAATCTCCTCGATGCCAAGACCGCTTAAAAGCGATGCCGCGTCGGATTCGGCGTCGTAACCGTTCATCTCGTCAAGCATCTCTTCAAGCTCGGCAGCCCTTATTCCGTCCTCGTCGGAAAAATCCTCCCTGGCATAGACCTCGTCTCTTTCGCGCAGAACATTGTAGAGTTTTTCGTGACCCAGAATTACAGTATCGATAACGGTATATTCGTCAAAGGCAAACTGGTCCTGCCGCAGTACGGCTATACGTTCGCGCGGGCCCGTACTTACCGTGCCCTCGTTCTGTTCAATTTCGCCCGCAAGAATTTTAAGAAAAGTTGATTTTCCCGAACCGTTTGCTCCGATCAGCCCGTAGCAGAAACCCGGGTTGAACTTAAGATTAACATCCTGAAAAAGAACCCTCTTGCCGTAAGCCAGCTTGAGATCTGAAACATTTAACATTATCTACCTGCCTTTTATGATTAAATGCAGGAGAAAAAAATATACTTCCTGTGTCAAGGAATATAAATCATAATAATGCAAGGCGGTCATGGAAGAGTATAATGAACGGAATTTGGTCATAAAAAACAGTGTGTTTACCCTCCACCTATTGGCGGGAATATGGCAATCTGGTCACACTCTTTTATGTTTGAAGTGTATTCAGCATGTACGCCGTTAATGAATATTATAGCCGCCTCTTTCTGTTCTATCTGCAGTAATTCAAGCAGATCAGTTATTGACGAGCCGTTAACAAGCTCGATTTCGGATAAATCGAACCTTCCTGTTCTGAGTGATGCAAATAACTTTACCGTTGCTTTCATTGCGGTTAATTTCTACTTTATGATTTCCAATCAGTAATTATTCCTGAAAATACTTTTTCATGTAATATTGTAATT
>JAAYBQ010000359.1 GCA_012730035.1 Spirochaetota bacterium | reverse complement strand
CATTAAGCAGCTCATAGAGCACAAACTTCTGATCGCGTGAATCAACAATACGATCCATAGAAAACCTCACTATTTTGAATTAATATTTTTGCCATACGGCCGGTTACGTTGCAGTTTAATTTAAGTGGCGTTAATACGCCGCGCAGCGCTTTTACCGGCCGTATTCTCTTTATATTCAGCCATGCAATGGCTTGATCCATTAACCGGCAGGGCACAAAGAAATCCACAAAAATTTGCTTTTTGTTCAACATTATGACGTTTCAACAATTAAAAAAACGTCGTTCCGAAAACTCAATAAAATATGGTGAACGGGATATATTTTGGACGGTAAAATGAAGTTATTGATTGATTAAAACTGTAAAATACCTGCTGACAATGGATAAACCAGCAGGTTTACTGCCAGGCATTCGCGCATCATTCAGGGCTCAATTACAATTCTGAAGCCGGCCGGGCCTCGAGCATGTCACCCATCCTGATATTTTCGCCCGACCTCATGTTTACTATGATCTCTTTTTTTGCGCGGTTGATCTTCCCTATCTTTCCGGTCTCCCTCTCTGAACCGGAGACCATAACTGAAACCAGAAGCAGAATGCCCGCGCATAAAACTGTTCTATTCATAAACTGCACCAGTACCCTGATATTTATTGTTTAAACCAGTATAACATGCCGCCCCTGAATGATCAATATGAAAACAGATGGCGCAGATGTAAAAAAAACATTCAGTCATGGTACACACTTAGCCTTTCCCTCATAACGCGGCAGACCTTCTGGTAGTCCTTCTTTGTCATGTATCGTGTCATCGAGAGCTCGTCCGATACATCCACCAGCTTTTTGCCCTCTACAATATCCATGAAGATTCTTCTTGTCCTTTCAGGAAAATCAAGGAGCACATCTTTGACCGTTGATATTATCTCGCCGCAGATGTATGAATTCTCCAGCTCGGCCATGAAGGCGTCATCGACTACGGCGATCTCACCTATGTGCCTTGAATATTTCTCCTGCCTGCGATTTTCAAGCCGTATGTGATCCAGGGCCCTGTTCTTGGCAGACTTCAGGATGTAGTTAAGGACTCTGCGGCTGTCCCCCTCAATCCTGATCCTCTTCTCGTAAAATTTAAAAAAGAGATCGTGTGCCAGGTCCTCTGCCTGGCTGAAATCGTGCACAACCCTTAGAAGGTATTTTACCACAACCTTGAAATGCTCATCGTAAAGATTTGTAAAGTACTGGTCATAATCATTGTTTGCCATATCAGGACGCTCCTTTGAATTGCTCTATTATATACTACTTATACGATATATGCTCTAAAAAAGTAAACTTTTTTTCACAAACCTTCTCTGTTTTTGACAAAAAAGTTCAAAAAAACACTAAAATACGGACAATATATATTCAATCCGTAACAAATGTATAAGTTTTAAGAAGGGGTGATTCCCGTATTTACAGCAGAATGAGGGCGGAAATAATTCCGAATAACCATTGACTTGAAACCTGCGGCAGGTAAAATGCTCAAGTCCTGCACACCGGTGTATGGACTTTCAGGGAACATAAAAGCAGCAGGTTGCGGAGGAACCTTCCCGAAATGTCAGAAACAAGAATAATACTGGCGCAGAAACAGCTGGGTGTTCCGGTTACACGCAGGGATATAAACGACATGCGCAACTTTAAACCGCACTTTGTCTGTTTTCCCGAATACTTTTACGTCAACCGCCGCCTGGGCAACCACGGGCAGAACGCGCACAACCAGAAGCTTCAGAAGGAGCGCATACGCCTGCTCTCAAAGGCCCTGGACTGTGTTGTAATAGGCGGAACCATGCCCGAGGTAGAAGGCTATGCAATGTACAACACGTCATACGTCTGCCAGTCGGGCAACGACCTGGGGTTTTACCGCAAAAAAAACCTGTTCAGCGCTGAAGAGGGGATAATCACCCGCGGCAGCGAATACAGAACATTCAGCGCTTATGGAATTACTTTTGGAGTGCTTATCTGCGCAGACGTATTCCACGATGAAAGTTTTCTTTTTATGAAGGAGAATGGCGCAAGGATAATATTTTCGCCCACGTTCAGCATAATCAAGAACGAGTCCGTGGCTGAAAAGCACGCCAGGGACAGCATAATATACATAAACGGTGCCAGGCTCGCGGACGCGGTTATTGTCAAGGTATGCGGCGTGCGCTCGGACTATAAAAACTTTCTGCAGGCGCGCAGCCTTGTGGCAGACAGTGAAAGAATAATATACAGGGTCCCTCCCGAAGATGAACATACAGAGATGATAATAAAAATAACACTGGATATATGACATGGGTGATAATTTAAAAAAAAGATGCCTCTCGTGCGGCGAACTTAATGACGCAGGGAGCAATTACTGCGGTAACTGCGGCAGCAGCCTTGCGACACGCAAAGGCCCTGTAAACTGGAAATGGGTAATACTCTCGATGTTAGCGCTTGTTTTTTTCATGATACTCATACTTGCCCTGGCATACTTTATATTGTACATGAGCGCCGGGTCGCATACCTTCATGAAATACATTATGGTAATACCCTACGCCGCGCTACCACTGTCCGTATTCAGCGGTGCCTTTATATTCAGGTATCTGGCCAAAAGTTCCACACCCGTTGACCTTGCCGCGGGGATTACCCTTTTTATGCTTGTCTCAAATGTACTCAACCTGGTCTTTATAGGGGCGTTCACCCTTTCAGGTATACTGTGGATTCCGGTTCTTGCGGCGCTGGCATACGCCGGAGCATGGAGCGCCGTAAAGCTTAAGGCGCGTAAAGTTAAGGCATCCGCCTGACAACCTCGTAACCTGCACTTCTGCCCTGGCCTGTTCTTTTAAGCAGGCCCTTTGTAAAGAGCTCATCAAGCTCACGGAAAGCGGTTGCACGGCTTACACCGGCAATGGACAAAACGCTCACTTAATCCTTATCCGCTATTCCTGTACCGGACCAGATATTCCGAAGCGGAATGGCTTCATAATACAATTGAATTATTCCGCGCCTGCCCCCGTATTCTTTTCACTTTTTGCCTGTTTGTGACGTATATGCTATATAAAGAATCATAAATTACAGCAAGAGGCAAAACATAATGGCAAAGATAACTCTCGCGTCATACATTAAATCGATACATGGAAGAATCGGTAACATAATTTACTATAATGTTAAAGGGAACCAGTATGCCCGCTGCTGGTCCATGCCCCGGAACCCGCGCACGGCAGAGCAGCAGGAGAACCGCAAAACCTTTGCCAATGCCGTAAAGCTATGGCAGTCTATGACACCCGGTGAAAAGGATGCATACAATATTATGGCACAGGGTAAGCCCTTCAGCGGCTACAACCTCTTTATATCAATGCAGATGAAAGGGGCCGGGATTAACATAAAGTTCATAATCCGCGCAGCATCAACAGATAAGGCCCCCGTACCATGTTCCTGTCACATTATGGACAGATTCGCATCACCTCCGTTAATCTATCGTCATATAGACTTTATGAAAGGTAAAAGGCCCCATATCCCGCAAAAATGGAATGAAGCGATGCCCCGGGCTGCATAAAAGGTCCGGGCCGGGCCTGTTGAATCGATCTTAAAAACATTTATTGACAGAAGACCGGCCCTGTTGTTCCCTAACATTAATCCATAACAGGACGCGCGGCGTCCCAGGGGTAATTTATGAAAAAAGTAATCAATCTGGGTATCGTAGGATTCGGAACTGTGGGATCGGGCGTGTACAACCTTGTCAGCCGGAACAGCAGGACAATCTGCGCCAAAACCGGAATAGAAATAAAAGTAAAAACAATCTGTGACCTTGACACAACAAAAGTCAGTGCGGCCGTAAGCGGAACCGCTGTCACATCAAGGTGGCAGGATATCACCGAAGATCCCGAAATTGACGTCGTTGCAGAACTCATAGGCGGAATATCCCCTGCGCGTGAAATAATCAGGGAGTCGATGAAGCACGGGAAGAATGTGGTCACTGCCAACAAGAAGCTCCTTGCAGAAAACGGTTCAGAGATGCTCGAGATGCTCGCTGATACGGGCGGGTCACTGGGTTTTGAAGCTGCGGTGTGCGGCGGCATACCATGCATAATGGTGCTTAATAAAGGCCTGGCCGGGAACAATATAATTTCAATCACCGGCATACTTAACGGCACAACCAATTATATCCTTTCGAAGATGGAGTCCAGGGGCCTTTCGTTTGAACAGGCGCTTGCCGATGCCCAGAGGCTTGGCTTTGCAGAGGCTGATCCCACATTTGACGTTGAAGGTTATGACGCCGGGCATAAAATAGCAATACTTGCCATGCTTGCTTATGGACGTTCGATAGATTTTAAAACAATTCCCCTTGAGGGGATCACAAAGATAAGCCCGCTTGATATTTCGTATGCGCAGGACATGGGATATACAATTAAACTGCTGGGTATCGCGAAGAACATAAACGGTAAACTTGACATACGGGTCCATCCCACGATGATTCCAAAAGAACATCCCCTTGCCTCGGTCAGGAACGAGTTCAACTCGATCATGATGGACGGCGACATGATCGGGCCTGTTGTGATGAACGGACGCGGAGCCGGGAGCAGCGCGACAGCTTCTGCGGTTGTGAGCGACATTGTGCAGCTTGCGGGTAAGCCCGAGTTCCACCCGCGTTTTATAGGGGCCGCGAAGCTGATGAGCCCGGAGCAGCGCATATCGCGCTATTACATAAGGATGCTCACAGAGGACAGCCCCGGCATACTGTCACAGATTTCGGGCACGCTGGGCAGGCATAAGATCTCGATAGCGTCCGTGATACAAAAAGAGGTTAACGCCGAGCTCGTTCCGCTGATTATTGTCACTCATGAAGCAAAAGACAGCAGCATGCAGAAATGTGTAACCGAGATCGAGAAGTTCGACTTTGTAAAGGAACACGTGACTTTAATACGAGTTGAAGATTTTAAACAGCAGGAGAAAAAACAATGAGCCAGTTCAGGGCGGAATTCAAATGCATCGCGGGGTGCAAAGGGAGCTACCCTCTTGACAGCATAATATACAGGTGCCCTTCATGCGGCAGCCTGCTCGAAGTGAGCCACGACATGGAGCAGCTGAAGCTGCGGAACGGCGAGGCGTGGAGGGAACTCTTTGACAGCCGCAACGGAACCAACAAGTGGCCTTACGGCAGCGGAGTGTGGCGCAAGAAGGAATGGGTAATACCCGGCATTAATGACGAGAACATAGTCTCGATGTACGAAGGGAACACCAACCTGTTCCGGGCAAAACGCTTCGGCGCCAAACTGGGCATGAACGACGTCTGGGTTAAAATGTGCGGCACCAGCCATACAGGTTCCTTTAAGGACCTCGGCATGACAGTTCTTGTCTCAATGGTGAACGAGATGATCAGCCGCGGGAAGAACATCAAGGCAGTGGCATGCGCTTCAACGGGCGACACATCAGCCGCGCTTGCTGCATACGCTGCATACGCGGGCATTCCATCGATAGTATTCCTGCCGCGCAACAAGATATCCATAGCTCAGCTTGTACAGCCCATGGCCAATGACGCAATAGTAATTTCGCTCGATACCAACTTTGACGGCTGCATGAAGATTGTTCAGGAGATTACAAAAGACAACACAATATACCTTGCCAATTCAATGAATTCCCTGCGCATAGAGGGGCAGAAGACAATCGCGGTAGAGATGGCACAGCAGTTCGACTGGGAGATTCCTGACGTGGTAATAATCCCCGGGGGCAACCTGGGAAATGTCGCGGCACTTGGCGCAGGATTTAAAATGATGTATGAGCTTGGCCTTATAAACAAAAAGCCGCGCATAGTACTGGCGCAGGCGGAGAACGCCAATCCCCTGTACCTTTCGTTTCTCAGGAAATTCGAAGAGTTCAGCCCTGTTGTACCGAAGAAGACACTGGCGTCGGCAATACAGATCGGCGACCCTGTCTCTGTACATAAGGCCATAAAGACACTTAAAGAATTCGACGGCATTGTTGAGCAGGCAAGCGAGGATGAACTGGCTGACGCTGCGGCACTCGCCGATAAAACCGGAATGTACACCTGCCCGCACACAGGCGTGGCCCTTGCGGTGCTCATCAAACTTGTTGAAAAACAGAAGATATCAAAGACCGACCGTGTAATAGTTATCTCTACTGCACATGGCCTCAAGTTCTCTGAGTTCAAGGTGGGCTACCACGAGAAGAGACTGGATGGTGTAAGTTCAAAGTATGCCAACATGCCTATTGAACTTGAAGCATCCGCGGACAAAGTGCGCGAAGTGCTGGAGAGGGAACTGGCAGCGAGGAGAGCGTAGAGCAAGGGGCTTACGCCCCTTGATTATTTTTATACACCTGAAGCAGGCGTCTCCAGTTTCAAAAACTTTTATGCCTGATCAATGCAATTATAAATGCAAGAATATCAGTTTGTCAGCGGTTCACCGGTTTTTTCTATCTCTTCAGAAAATCCCGATTTGTCCATACCGCTGATAAAAAGATGCGGTTCTATACGCGGATCGACATCCCTCCTGACGCGGTACAATTTTTTCACGATAGAAAAATAATCATCTCCAGGATGGGACACAAAAAGTGCTATGTCAATATCGCTGTCCTCCCGCTGGTTTCCATGCTGGTATGATCCGAATAGCATAGCCTTGTCGACTTCAAGAAAACTGGTGATAATCTGAAGGTATTTCTTCGCTTTTATGACAGCTTCTGTTTTATCCATTGAAACAGTTCTCCGGTTTTTACATACACTAATTCGCTATCCTGCCGGTTAAATCTCTCAGACAGGGAGGCTGCATGTTCAGGGTAACGTGATGCGACATTAAGGGGATCAAGTTCATCAATAAAATCAAGCTGCGATTCGCTCAGGAGACTTTTTAAACCGGTTTCGGTAACAAGGTATAACAGGTTATGTGTTCGCGGTGGAACCTGTTCCCTGGTTTTCTGCCAGTAGGCTTTCAATATTTTTTCTATGGCCTGATGGCACATGAAACCCACGTATAGATAGCGTCCGGCCTCGAGCATTGATTTGGCTGTTTCGTAATCGTATGCGGATATATCAATCCAGTATCTCGTTTTGTCGTCCATGTTTTTAGATTATAGCATTTTACAGAAGTGTCAACAGATTTTTTATTATAACGGTCAGTGTTGTAATGAGCGCCGGGCTGCAGCCCGTCGCTCTCACATCGTCCCCGGTACTCTACCCCAGTATCACCTTCATCTTCGCCAGCAGCTTCGCGTTAAAACGCGCAGCCTCGAGCATGCCGTTGTACAGAAACACAGACCGTGCGCCCGCATTCTCCGCGCCTTCACCTGTGTCATAGCCTTCGGTTATCGTATGGATTACCCTCTGCATTGCAAAACTGAGCATACCCTTAGACCTGTTCCCTGACTCGATCGCCGCGTCAGCATCCTCAAGCTTGGAAATAATGTACCCCATCTTTCCAGGATCGCTCTTATCTTTGCCGGTCTCTATCAATGCCGTAAGTTCATCTGCCTGTACAAGCGCCTTCTCAAGTACGGGGATCAGCGCGTCTATTTCCCGGGACATTTCTTCAACGCGTGATGATAGTTTTTTCTTTACCTCAGCGAGTGAATCAGCAGCGGCTGTTGAGAGCATCTTATCAATTATGGCGCGGGGATGAAGTGCACAGCCAGGTATATTAAGCGCTGAATGTTCAACATTCGGCATACCCTTTAACAGCACGCCCGATACAGTTGCGTTAATAAGATCAGGATCGTTGCGGTTTTCAAACCATGTCTTGAAGATCATCATCTTCTGTGTTGTACGCGCAAGGCCGCCGCGCGATCCCGCGACAAATACAGGCGGCAGATACGTAAGCTGGCGCCTGTTTGCCATCTGGGCATTCATGAATCTGTGAGTTCTGTTGTGCACCTGCTCGTCAAGGTATGACCCCTTAGCGTGCGCAAGTCCGTTAGTAAAGGCAAGGTCCTGGCCCACCATTATTACGGGTGAGGCACCCAGCCTGCGCGCGAAATCGTAGGCATTGGTTGACACCGACCCTCCATGCGCCAGGTCACCCTTGCTGCCGCAGATATCCTCGATCCACTTCATCATGTCAAAGGCCACGCCAGTTACAGCGCGCCTCCCCTTAAAAAACCTGAAGACCGACGGATGCACCGTCGGGTCAGCCACAAGCACGGTTTCTGTTTCAGATGATCCCTCAAAGTAGCGCGCGTTAATCAGCTGCGGGTCAACGGACACGCAGAAGTGAGGGATAATACCGTTATCCGCAAGTATTTTGTACGACGTGTCCACCGCAACAACAACGCAGCGGTCAATATTCTGCCTTATAAAGTCCAGGCTCGCTGTAAGTGAAGGCCCGGCTGCCGCAACGATCGCGGGCATGCCCTTAAATTTATCAAAGAATATGTTCGCGCCCGCGGCACCTGCGACGATGCCTATATTCCGCGCTATGTTGGAACTCCAGGTCTTTTCAAACCTGGCGAGCGTGGCGATGTTCACGTCCTTTGTCGAAATAAATGATTTCATCATAACCAGCACGTTTTCGTAATACTGGCGGTTAAGCTGGTACGAGCCACGGTGAGTTGCGAAGATCACGTTCTTTGATGAGCGTCCCTTAAGTACGCGGGCAAGGCTGGTCTCATCAGGTTTTATGAGAAGGAAAAATTTTCCGGACAGAAAGAGTGCCGAAAGGTCACGGTTCCCGGCAGCAGCCCGGACCATCGCGGCGCTCTGATCAACAGCTATGATGCTTACACCATCCGCCGCGGCCTTAAGTATTGCCTCGCAATGGTATCCGAAACCAAAGCCCAGGACAACCACAAGGTCTTTACCTGAAAAGTCAACCTCTGATGCAAAGCGTTCTGCCTCGCGCACCGGGTCTATCCTGCTGTGCACCAGCATGGGCTTTCCGTCAGGGCCTGCTGAAGATGGTACGGGCAAACCGGACTTTGACACGGACACATCAATCCCTTCAATTGAAGAGGCGCTGATCTGTGACGCCAGTTCCTGATCAACACCTGCAATTATATCAATATTTCTGTCATATAGTGTATTCATATTATTCAGCGCATATACACCAGAATTGTACCGTTCTTTGTTACTACCGATCCGGGCCCGGGCCTCTGGCCGTAAACCCTGCCCGATCCCTTTATATAATATTTAACCCCCGCTGTATCCTCCAGTGCCCTGAGAACAATAGATACCTGCCCCACGGTCATTCCCCTCAGATCGGGCATAACACCGCTTGACCTGTACACAAGCCTTGATGTGGATTTAACCGTACCGGCATGTCCGGACCTGCTGCCCGCCCCCATGTACGGAAGGACCCGGTCTGTTATCCTCGCGAATAGAGGTGCCGCAGAGGCACCTCCCGTAACCCTGTCTTCAGGATCATCTATTACAACGACCATGCATATACGCGGATTTATCCAAGGAGCGAACCCGACAAAAGAAGATACATTCCTGTCGGAATATGCCCCCTCGGCCATGATAAACTTCTGCGACGTACCTGTCTTGCCTGCTATCTCGTAATATACCGATTCGCCCCTTCTGCCTGTCCCGGATTTTACAACATCTCGCATCATCTGCGTCACTGTGCGGGCATGTTCATACTTCATCACCCTGCCCTTAATCCTGGGGTAAAATCCCTTTATAACTGTACCATCGGGCCTTTCTACAGATTCAATTATAGACGGGTACACATATACTCCCCCGTTTGCAATGGCGCCCACAGCCGCAGCCATCTGCACTGATGTAACCGAAATCTCGTGCCCTATGGAGATTGAATACTTTGACAGCCCGGACCATTTAGAAACAGGCCGCAGAATGCCGCCTGTTTCACCGGGAAGTTCAATCCCTGTGATCTCGCCGAACCCGAACTTTTTGAGCGTGGAATACATCTCGTCTTTTTCAAGGGACTTAACCGACTGGATCACCCCTGAATTGCACGATTCACGTATCACACCGAAGATATCGAGTGTGCCATGTTTGTGAAGACATTTTATAACAACTCCGTTAACCTCGACCTTGCCGTCGCAGTAGTACGACCTGCCCAGGGCATCGGGCCTGTACTCCAGCAGTGAAGCCATAGAGAAAAGTTTAAGCGTTGATCCGGGTTCGAAAGCGTCCACAATACTGAAGTTTGATATGCGCCTGCCGTCGTACCTGAAGTACCAGTTGGGGTCGTAACCGGGACGTTTGGCAACGGCAAGTATCCTTCCCGTGCCAACCTCCATTATAATTACAGCACCCTGCGTGGCTCCGTGGGTCTTCATGGCAGAATCGAGCTCATGCTCTGCCACATGCTGTATGTACCTGTCTATGGTAAGCCTAAGATTTTTTTTACTGTAAACCTTGCGGGATATATCGTCAGTCACAACCTCGTCCCTGCCCGAAAGCAGGTTATTGTACCTATACTCCATTCCCTCAAGGCCTTTATTGTCCATTCCGACAAAACCGAGCACGTTAGCAGCAAGCTCCCTGTAAGGGTAGACCCTGCGGTATTCCCTTAAAAAATGCAGCCCCTTGAGTTTAAGGCTGCGCACGGATTCAGCCATGCTGTCATCGAGCTTTCGCCTTATCCATACAAACTTTGTTTTTTTAAGCAGCTTCTCTTTTATCGCGGATACGGGTATACCCGTGACCTGCGAAAGCTGCACAGCCGCTGAGTCCGGATCATCTATCTCTTCGGGATTGGCATAGAGCGATTCCTGCTCTATGCTCATGGCAAGTATATAGCCGCCGCGGTCTGTAATGATGCCGCGGCCTGTATCGAGTGGTCTGGTTTCGGGGAGCTTTATTTTGTCCGAAAAGTGCAGGTCAAAAAGCCTCAGTGTGAAAAAAAACATTATTACCGAAAATATCAGCCCTGTCACATAAATCCGCCGCCTAAACAGGGTCTTGTTCATTAAAAGGTACCCCCGGTAATATTCCGCATATATCCTGCCAGGTGCTACCTGATCAGGCCGAGGCGGGAGAAATCTCTCCTTTTAAAATCATCGGTATTCCAGTAGAGAATAAGCGCCTTCCCCTTGATCGATTTTATATCAAGATAACCGAAAGACCTTGAATCTTTCGAATTGCTCCTGTTGTCACCCATTACAATTACCTTACCCTCGGGTACTTTGCCTTCTATGTTGTTGTGCCTTGTTATCATGTGACCGATGTAATCAGAGGGCTTGCCAAGCGTGTAGGGTTCATCCTGCCTTACTCCGTTAATGTAGACAAACCCGTCCTTTATGTGAAACTCGTCACCGGGAAGTGCTATGCACCTTTTAATGTAGTCCTTATGTTTATCCTCTTCAACAGGGGGCGTAAAGATAATTATATCGCCGCGCCGCAGTTCCCTTATGGCAAGAAATTTAAGGTGCACGGGCTCTTTCATGCCGAACATGGCAGGTATTACCGGTCCGTAGGTAATCTTCTCCACAAAGAGATGGTCCTTTACTTTAAGTGTTTCGACCATCGATTCTGTGGGTATAAAATAGGCCTGTACTACATACTGTATTATGTGAACAGCCAGTACCAGTGCCACCGCAATCGCATCGATAAATTCCCATGTTTTGGTGAGGAACGCTGTGCGTTTGGGCCCCATATCCTGCAGAACACGGGGGATAACATCCAGCTGTTCAGGGCGCAGCAGGCCGCGCGGAAATGATGTAACCTGGTATTTTTCGCGGATAAGCAGGTTCCCCACGGGATTTATCTCAAGATATGTTATATCTTCTGCTGGAATGGTAAAGGTTTTTGACGCATCTTTGATCTCGATGCGCGTGTTGCTTATTTTGATATATCCGCCCTTATATTTATTATATTTGACTATATAGTTAATATATCGTACAAGGTAAAAACCGGTGGCAAGGCTTCCTATAAAGTATATGTAAAAACACGGGGTCTGGAAAAATGGTATTGCCACGGCAAGAAACAGGGTTGAGTAGATAAATAGAAAAAGATATATGGTTCTCCTGATAAAAAACTTAACGGCCTCACGGCCGCCTATTATATCAAGCTCCACGTCAAATTCCCTGGAACTGTCAAACCTGAAAAACTGAATCATCGGATTCTCCTTGGAAACAGAATATGACAAAAAAACGAAAAACGGGGTAAAATATGCAACAAAAAATGGTAAAAGTACAAAATTTATTGCATAATTAATGGCATACATATAGTATAGCATATACAGAGTGTCTACAATTTTTTTATGAAAACAATTGATGAGATAATAAAAAGGAT
>JAAYBQ010000358.1 GCA_012730035.1 Spirochaetota bacterium | reverse complement strand
GTTTACGATATAACCATTGACCCGGCAAACCTTGAGAAGAACGACAGCTTACAGCTTAAAGTCTTTGCGGGAATAAAAACAATGAGCAGGCCCAAATCGGGCAGCGTTGAGTCATTCGACATAGGATTCGACATAGCAGGAACAGTAATTCCCTTTGACAAAAAGACTCGCCTGCTCAACCCCGAGATAACGCTCAAGGCAGGATCCCCCTACGGTAAAATGACCGGGCTGCAGATTTTTAACGAGATGATGAACGTGGAACAGCTTACAAAGTACTGCGGCAAGTTCGACTTTCTGCAGAAGGATGTGAACTGGAAAAACGGCTATGTCTATGTGCACTACAAGGATAACATCGCAACGCTCAAGGACGGGAAGATCGGCAACGATGACTACGCCATGACCTTCGGCGGCAAGGTAAATGTTGCGACCATGAACCTTGACCTGGCAACAGACATGACCCTGGCAAAGAAACACACCGACACAGTGAAGTCCAGGACCAGTAAGCTTGCCGACAAGGCTATCACCGGCAAGACACGGGACTACCTGAAGGCTGAAGAGGTTGCAGACGCTGCTGTTAAACCCATGCTGAACGACAAGAGCGAGATATTCATCAAGTATTCAGTCAAGGGGAACGCATCAAAGCCTGATGTTAAGATGGTGCACCCGAAGCTTGGGTCGCTTACCGACGTGGTGAAGAGTCTGGCAAAGGACGCAGCTGGCAAGGTTGTTGACAAGGCTGCTGATGCCGCTAAAGATAAGGCAAAAGAAGAGGCCGCAGAAAAGACAGACAAGGCCAAAGATGCGGCAAGCAAGAAGCTGAAAAAACTTTTTTAGTTAACATAACAGCGCGTGTAATAAAAAACCCCGGAGCTGCCGGGGTTTTTTATTACTGCTTCACGGGCAGCAGCCCTGTAATCCTACCCCGCAACCTTGAGCATATCCCTGAACATTCTGCCGTTTTCAACATAATGCTTTGCCGCGGCCTCCAGTATTTTAATATCGACTTCCGAAACCTGCCGCACGATTTTACCCGGAGAGCCCATAACCACGGATCCGTCGGGAATGACACTCTTAGCCTTCACAAGTGCATTCGCGCCTATAATACAGTTTTTGCCTATTACAGCCTCGTCCAGCACAACGGAATTTATTCCTATAAGAGAATTATCCCCCACTGTACAGCCGTGAAGCATCGCGAGGTGCCCCACTGTTACTCCCTTGCCCAGAACCAGTTTGTTCCATGCCTCTGCGTGAAAGACACATCCATCCTGCACATTGCTCCGGTCACCTATTATTATGGTACCTGCGTCAGCCCTTAGAACAGCGTTAAACCATATACTCACACCCTCACCTATTTCAACATCGCCCATGACGTGCGCGCTCTCTGCAATGTAATGGTCGCTGCTTTTAAACCTTACCTTTTTATCACCAAGATCGTATACCATAAGTCCTCCTGAATATTTTGCCGGGCAAATGCCCATCTACCCCTGAACCTCAGGGTCAGAGCATCTACTTTTTTCATAAATCGCTTAATAATTCAACAGGAATAATAACCTGCACGCAATAATGATTGACAGTAATTTAAAACGGTCTATATTAAGCACTTAATTAACGATAAAAATGCACAAAATTACGCCAGATATACACAAAATAACCGGCTGAAAGCAGTATTTATTAAGAACGGGGAAATTAATTACTCTCAAAAACCGTTTATAATACCGATACTTACTGGACACCGGTTCCGCCATCAAAGGCCGCGCATAAACTGTATATTTAAGGCTGGTGCTGGAAACCGTTAAATGTTTCCTTTTGCAGGGAGGAACGCCATGATGCAGATCAGGGTCGAACACCGGAACAACATTGCGATAATGCATATCGAGGGGAAGCTCTTTCTCGAAAATCTTACCTCGCTGCTTAACGCGTGGGAGGCTATAATTGCGGGTAATCCCGAAGTAGTTGCCATGAACTGCTCAAAACTTGTATCAATAGATTCAAGCTCAATAGGCACACTGGTAAAATTCTTTAATGAAGCCATGAGCAAAAATATCGAACTGATATTTTATGATCTTAATCCATCTGTAAAAAAACTTTTCCACACAATACACCTTGAAAAATTCTTCTCCGTAATGAACGGGAAAAAATTTGAAACTGATTACCTGAAAAAATACTGCCCCACAGCCAGCTGAAAAGCGTACCTTTAGTTTTCTGCCGAATTGTACTTGCGCCTGACATCCCTTTAATATATTAATACCCGTACGCCATGAACAGAGACGATATACTTTACGAAATTTACCACAGGGCCGGCAACGGCGGATTTATTACGCTTTACCGGCTGGAAACCGAAACAGGACTAAGCGGCACAGTGCTGCGCTCCATGCTCGAAGACCTCAAGTCCGGGCTGCTTATATATGAACATCCCGAGGGCTTCCAGGTCTCGGCCGAAGGCATGCACTACTGCAAAAGCAGGTGGGTCTGAATGAGGTTAACGTTGCCGGTTAAAATAACAACAGTCCCAAAACATAATAGCATTTTTTTCATAGGCCACCTCTATCTGTGATTGCATGGCACGCACCAGCACAGGCACGCTGAAATAATATTCCTGCGCTTCCGGTAATTCAATCATTTTTTTACGGTTACCGGTAACTGCGGATAATTTCTGTAACATTGCAGCAGACAGCGCTACATAATATAATTCGAAGTGCCATAAGCCCGGGAAAGGAATTTTTAAGACAGCCCCGGGTACTTAGTCTGCCGCAAAGTACGGCAGGTAAAGATATAACAGAACCGGCCGCTTTCCTGTTAAACTATATATGAATGGAAGCGGCCCTTTCTCTGTTCCACGGCAATACTGCGTCCAAAAAGTTCCGAAAACCTGTCAACCCTGACCGCTTCTTCAACTCTACCGCTGAAAAAGCATGTACCTTTATCGAGCATGAATATTCTGTCAAAAAGGGGAACGATCTCCTCGACGTGGTGAGTAACATATACCAGGGCGATATTTTTACGCGCGGCCACACGGCTTATTGAATCGAGCAGGTCTTCACGCGCAACTATGTCAAGGCCCGCAGCCGGTTCGTCCAGTATAAGAAGGTCCGGGTCATTAACAAGGGCACGCAGCATCATAACCTTCTGCTTTTCTCCATCCGAAAGGTGCCCGATAGTATCACGTTCCCTGCCGCCGAGACCGGCCTGAGCAAGCAGGCCGGCGGCGCGTTCAGCATCCGCATGCGGCGGTTTACGGTACAGGCCCACTGACGCGTAGAGTCCGCCCAGCAGCGTGTCAACGAGTGTTTCGTGCATGGTGAATTTCTCTTTAAGGGCAGAGCTTATGTAGCCTATACGCCTGCGCGTTTCACGAATATCATGCCCCGCATGGCCCCGGCCGAACCTGAACACTTCGCCTTCGGTGGGAAATTCGTAGCCCGTAATCACCTCGAGCAGCCTGGTCTTGCCCGAACCGTTCCTGCCGAAGAGTATCCAGTTTTCACCGGGCTTTATGTGCCAGTTAATCTCAGAAAGTATCCTGCGCCCTGCGCCGTATATGTCGAGCGATACGTTCTCAAGTCTTATCATCTCATTACACCTGCTCCGGAATTAATGCTGAAAGACGGGGAACCTGCCGGAATTCCCGTCACCATATACTCCCTGTAAGCCCCGTGCGGGACAGGTACGCTAAATCCGCCCCCTACTTTATTATCATGAAATTGTGTGATTCAAGCCTGGCAAGATCTTCATCAGAGAGCCTGTACTCCCGTTCGAGTATTTTACGGTCCGCGGGGAGTCCGCACAGTTCCGTGGAAAGATACCGCTGCCCGTTATCATTAATAAGTGTAACAACCATCCTTGCTTCGGGGAACTGCCTTGCCGCCTTTATGGCTGCCGCTACGTTACAACCCGAAGATATTCCGCAGAAGATACCCTCCCTGCGCGCAAGTCCCCTGGCAGTTTCAATCGCCTCATCGGAATGGACCTGGATGACACCGTCAATACAGTCAAGGTCAAGAATTTCAGGGATCAGTCCATCTGCTATACCCTGAACTTTGTGCCTGCCGATTCTACCTTCGGCAAGTATGGGTGATTCCTGCGGTTCAGAGACAAATACCTTTAAGGCCGGATTCATTTCTTTAAGGTAACGCGCTGTCCCGGTAATTGTGCCGCCCGTTCCCTGGCACATTATCAGGATATCAACCTGGCCGGCGCTCTGTTCCCATATTTCCGGGCCGGTATTAGTATAATGGCACTGCGCGTTTTCCGGCCGCACGAACTGGCCCACTTCAAAAACCATGCCGCCATATTCCTCCCTCAGGCGCTGTACCTCCCGGAGCACCAGGTCCACATCGGTTTCGCCCCCGGGAGTCAGGACCAGCTCTGCGCCATAGGCTTTTATGGTCTTCTTCCTTTCTTCGCTCATGCCTTCAGGCATAACTATTACAACTTTATATCCTTTAACAGCTCCCACCATACTGACAGCAATACCAGTATTGCCCGTAGTGCCCTCCATAAGGATCATTCCGGGTTTCAGGTCGCCCCGCTTTTCGGCCTCCTCGACAATATTCCAGACAACACGGTCTTTTAAACTGCCGCTGGGATTGGTATATTCAATCTTGGCAACAACACGGGGTTTTACCCCTTCAGCGATCCTGCTTAAACTGATCATCGGTGTCAACCCGATGCTTTGCAGAACGTTATCTAAAATCCGGTTGTTACGGTTCCAGTCCATTTTACACCTCTTCTTTACCCGGAAAACCAGGCTGGAGAATTTAGCTTAAAAATCCAACACCGGTTTTTAAAGTCAAGCATGTAAAATGTTTATCATCTGTTCAGTCCTTCATGGCTGCCAGTTCATCAACTATGTCCCGCATAAACTTATCAAGTCTTCCTCCATCGGCAAGCACTTGCGGCATGGACGCGACAAGTTCAACACAGTCAACATGGCCCGCCACGCCAAGGAAGAGCGGCACCATGCCCAGTCCGGGCGGAATCCCCCAGAAGGCAGTCGCGGTGAAGCCGCCGCCCGAAAAGGGCTGAACATTCACGCGCCCCATATTCGATACAAACGCCGAATAGCGGTACATACCTGACCTGTGGTGGGCCTGAACCTCGCGCTTCATAATGAACGCGAGCAGGCTTAGCGGCGTATGGCATATAAGCCTGTCCTCAAGAGTGAAGGTTCCATCCTCGCGGTTATACTGCCTGCGGGAAATAATCCGGCCAAGCTCGTCATATTTCATGTCAGGGCCGAAATCGATGTAGAAGGCATTTGTAAGATTGTTCGTGGTCCGTAACCCCTCCCCTCGCGACCGCATGTCAACGGATATGCCGAAGCGCGCGTTCTCATCTGAGAACTTCCAGACCTGGCGTGCCACGCAGATCATAACCTTTGGCAGAAGGGAGCTGTAGCACCCCCCCGCAATGACCCTCCTCCATGTTAAACCCCCGCCTGTGCCGGTTGCCCTGCCCGTGGGCGCGCCGTAAAGATATGATATGGCCCTTTCGATCTTACCCTTTGAGATGTTCAGCAGATCGTACTCGCAGAGCATGGGGTCAGAGCCTGTTACAGGTTCACCCCTGAGAGCCCTGAAAATGTCTTCGGCCCATGTCAGTGTGCCCCGTCCGTCCATAATGCCGTGGTGTGAACGGAATACTATGCGAAGGGGGCTGCCCGTTATAACCACCACCTCGCACGAGGGCCCTGAGGCCACAGAGAGGCTTTCGCGTAAACATGCAGGCGCGCCTTCGGGCCCCATGCCGTCCCATCCAGCGCCGTCAACCACGCGCAGACGCGGGGTCACGCCCGAATCGACCCAGCGGCTGCTTCCGAGCATGCCCCGCAGTACATACCTGCTGCCGGGATTTGCCGCGGACGCCATACTGATTGCATTCTCAAGCTTATCCAGTTCAAAAGCACCACTGCCGTCAAAGATAAGCTGGTTCGCAAAGGGGGGATCGATCATGTCCGCAGCGACCCAGAGCCTCGTGGAGTTTGTAAGTTTAAGAGATGGGGGATTGCTCATTTATAATACCGCCGGTTTATTACTGAACCTGATAATATGCTGTTCCATAAAAGAATCAAGTTTTTTATAAGGGGGACGGGTACGGGCTGTTACCTGAACTTAACGCCCCCGACTGAAAAATCTTCACGTAATTCATGAACATTAACCATCCACCCCCGGAAGGGGTCAATGAACTTAGCATGTCTCTCGCAAAGCCGCTAAGACGCAAAGGGTAATGAATTTGTCATACCCGTGAAGACGGGTATCCAAC
>JAAYBQ010000357.1 GCA_012730035.1 Spirochaetota bacterium | reverse complement strand
TAAAATGCTTCCTTGAAGTAATTGTTGCACCCGGCTTTACCGATGAGGCACTCGAAGTCTTCAAGACTAAGAAAAATCTCCGCATCGTGACTGCAGATATCAGTGCAGATGATGAGTGGGAATGCTCGTCTGTTGACGGGGGCCTTCTCGTACAAAACAGAGATACAGTACTTTTCGAAAAGTGGCAGGTTGTAACAAAGGCTCAACCGACCCAAGCACAGATCGATGAAATGGCATTCGGTATGACCGTTGCCCTGTTTGCAAAATCAAATGCAATCGTTGTCGTAAAAGACAGAGCCGCTATCGGTATAGGATGCGGTCAGACAAATAGAATTTGGGCTGCTTCACAGGCTCTTGAAAGGGCAAAAGAGGTAACTGATAAAGGAAATACCTCACATGCCGAAGTTATGATTAGCGATGCATTCTTCCCGTTTTGCGATTGTGTTGAAGAAGCTGCAAAATACGGAATAAAAGCAATCATTCAGCCGGGTGGTTCCATGAGAGACCAGGAATCCATCGATGCTGCCGACAGGCTGGGCATTGCGATGGTATTTACCGGCTCGAGACACTTTAAGCACTAAGATATAATTTTAGGAGGAATTCCCGTGCTGTACTACGTAGCTTCATATTTTATGGAATTTTTTGGACCGGCCCGTCTTCTAAGGTCATACGCCGTTCTTATAACGCTTGCATTATACGCAGGTTTTGTAATAACATATTTTTTCCTTCCAAAATTTTATAAATACCTGCCCTCAGATCGCGGCAGGGAATTCACCCTCAATGCAGAGGCTGCAAAGGGCAAACCGACAGGATCAGGTGTTGTTTTTATAACCTTCTTTGTCCTTCTAGTTTTTCTGTTTGCACCTCTTCATGAGGTTCAAATAGCGGTGCTTATATTAACATGGATAACCATGCTCACAGGCTTTCTTGATGACCGCAGCATTATAAGCTGGAGTGATTATAAAAAAGGTTTTATTGATCTTATTATTTGTCTTGCTGCATCATTTGCACTGTACTTCCTTAACGATAAGGTTCAAAGCGGTCTTCCTCTTCAATTTTGGCTGCCCTTTATATCAAAACCTCTGACAGTAGCACCCTGGCTCTTTATCAGTTTATCTACAATTTTACTTTGGACCTCTATCAACACGACAAATTGTACCGACGGTGTTGACGGCCTTTCCAGCACCTTAGTACTCATTGCCTTACTCACTATGGGTATAACCTTCTATTTTATTCTAGGACATAAAGAAATATCAGCCTACCTGCTTGTTCCTCATCTTTACGATGGTGCTGCATGGGCAGTTATGACCTTTGCCTTGTCAGGAGTACTAATGGGCTATTTATGGCATAACGCGTTCCCGAGCAAGGTTCTCATGGGCGATGCAGGAAGCAGAGCCTTAGGGTTTTACATCGGGGTGTGCGTTATAGTCTCCGGAAATCCGTTTTTAATACTTGCAACATCTTCTATCATTCTTGTAAACGGAGGAATGGGACTTTTAAAAGTCTTTTTACTGCGTTTTTTCAAGATACATATCTTTGAGAAAATCCGCTTCCCCCTTCATGACCACATGAGAAAAACCCGGCTGTGGTCTCCAACCCAGGTTCTGGTGAAATTTATGATTTTACAAATTCTCATAACAATCGCTATGATCGGCTTAATGTTCAAAGTCCGTTAAGGGGTTATCTCCGCGATAAAAAACCGGAATTGTATCAAGAGGACAGACTGCTTCGATGGTCTGTCCGCCTTCATACTTTTCCCCGGTAAAAAGATTTGTCCATGTGTCAGTCTCGGGATTTTCCGGTAAATAGACCTTTCTCCTCTCTATTTCTTTATCCATGACAGGTGCTACAAGGATTGAAGATCCAAGCATATACTGATCATTAGTATTCCAGCATATCTGTTCATCAGGAAATTCAAAAAACATCGTTCTCATGACAGGACTTCCGTTTGTATGTGCTTCAGCCATCAGTGTATGTATATAGGCGCGCAGTTTTTCACGAAGATGCAGATACTTTTGCATAATGTCATAAGCTCTGTCCCCGAAGCTCCACACCTCATTTGCCTGACCTGAAGGCATCTGTCGTACTTGCCCTTTATATTCCAGTTCACCAAGTTCCTCAAAGGGGGGTCTTTCTCCATGCAGACGCATGATTGGACAGAATGTCCCCCATTGGAACCAGCGGATAATAAGTTCCTGAAATTCAGGATCATGGATATCCCCGCCTAAAAACCCGCCAATATCAGTTGTCCACCAGGGAATACCCGCAAGCCCCATATTAAGACCTGCCTGCAGCTGTTCTCTCATAGCCCGGAATGACGAATGAATGTCTCCGGACCACGTTAACGCGGCATACTTTTGACTTCCGGCCCATGCACAGCGCACAAGATTAAGAATATCAGTCTGTCCCGAGGAGCTCTGTCCCTCATAAAAAGCTTTTGCAAAGCACAGC
>JAAYBQ010000356.1 GCA_012730035.1 Spirochaetota bacterium | reverse complement strand
TGGGCACAGGGCGCAGGGCACAGGGCTCAGGGCACAGGGCACAGGGCGAAGAGACTGCACGACCGCAAGACCGCATGACCGCAAGACTGGTACGACCGCCCTGCGCTTACAGCTGCAGTGTCAGCGCTTTTCTTGTCGTTTCCGGTGTAGTAAGTCCCCTGTCGCCCAGTTCGAGCCATTTCCTGTCCTCGAATCTCGAAACTATCTTGTCTATAGTATCGGCTTTGACGTTATAGGCACTCAGACGGGTCGGCACTCCGAGCGATTCAAAGAATTCAACTGTTTTATCTATCGCTTTAAGGGCACGTTCATCATCGCTTCCTTCAGTAATCTTCCACACTCTTTCGGCAAACTGTAGCAGCTTGCCTTTCTTTTCTTCGAAGAGGGTTTTCCAGAGTCCCGGCAGCACTATTGCCAGCGTTCTTGCATGATCGATCCCGTGAAGGGCAGTCAGTTCGTGTCCTATGCTGTGAACCGACCAGTCGCCCGGCACACCGCACTGGATGAGTCCGTTCAGGGCCATGGTGGCTGACCACATCAGGTTCGACATTGCCTTATAGTCGGCAGGGTTTTCGTAAACCGCCGGTGCCTGTTCGATCAGTGTAATGAGTATTGCTTCTGCGAATCTGTCCTGGATGGGAGCATTGACCGGGTAGGTAAGATATTGTTCGGTGACATGCACGAATGCATCGACGATGCCGTTGGCTACCTGGCGTTTGGGGAGAGTTCCGGCTGCATCGGGGAGGAGAAAGGAAAACTTAGGGAACACCATCTGAGATCCGAAGGAGAGCTTTTCATCGGTGGATTTTCTGCTTATCACCGCGTTCTTGTTCATCTCGCTTCCAGTTGCCGGAAGAGTAAGTACCACGCCAAGAGGAACAGCGGCAGCTACGGGCATTCCTTTGGCAAGAATATTCCAGGGGTCACCGAATCTGTAGGGGATGGCAGCAGCAATGAATTTTGTGGCATCAATAACCGATCCGCCACCCACTGCCAGCAGGAAGTCGATATTCTTTTCCTTCGCGATTTCTACAGCCTTCATGGCAGTTTCGTACAACGGATTGGGTTCAATTCCGCCGAACTCCGTAACTTCAAATCTTTCCAGTGCTGCCTTTACTCTGTCATAGACACCGTTCTTCTTTATGCTTCCCCCTCCGTAGAGAAACATCACTTTGCTCCCAGCAGGAATCTGCATTGAGATTTTCGGGAGCTGGTCTATCCCGAAAAACACTTTTACCGGATTGTAAAATTCAAAATCTGTCATATTATATTTTTGTTTTATTCAATTGAACAACGAACACGCGAATTTAGGAAAATGTTCCGTGCCGGTCAAGTTCGGATTTATTAAGTGGAAATCAGGAGTCTGGAAGGGAGTTTTTATTTTCCTGTTATATTCCTGATAAGTTCAACTAACTTATCGGGATGCTCACAACTTATGATATAATTCTTACTTATGTTGAGCTTTTGCTCTTAAAAGTTGTCATGTGTTTTGTTTGTTTAAAATAGCTACAACATTCCTTCAAATATCGGGAAGTTGCTTTTCTTTCCACACCTGATTTATTAACAACAAATTAAATTATTGAATAAGGTTGCTCAAAAAGCAATTCAACAAGTTCTTGCTGTTTAAATGTATGGATTTATGTATAAAAAAAATGTCCGGAAGGGTTTAAAATGCCACAAATTTTGGGCCAATCTTATCAGATTATAATGTTTTGAAACATTAAATGATAACTATATAGAAAGCAAGAGAAGGGTTTCTGCCTTCAATTCTTGTCAAAAAAAGGCAACATATTTTAAATGACCACGTTAGCCTATTGAGTCAAGTATCATGTTAAACGAAGCGACGTGTCTTTCATATTGAAATACAGGCATTTAGGCGCCTCTCGGCATTACAAAACATGATTGAGATGACATATTTTTTGTGTTTTATTGATCCTATGTTTCATTTAAATAAATTAATTATGAAAGATTTATCATTAAAAAAAATTCTGTTGGTCCCTTTGCTAATAACAGGAATGTTTGCATTATTCCTCAGCAGTTGTGACAAAGACAAAGATGAACAAAACGGGGACAAATCACTGGATGTTACCGTGAATTTTACGGGCAGCAAGAAACCCAAGGCTGGTGATGTGCTGAACGTAGTAGTTATTTATACCAAAATATCGGAGCTGGATTTAGATAATTATGATGGCCCCGATTTTTACCTTGATGTTCCTTTAACACAATCAGACATTGATAACGGTGTAACTGTTAGTCTGGATATGATTGATCTGACTAAGCCCGAGATTTATGTCGGTGCTCTTGTTGATATGGACGATGAACTTGGACCCAGCCCGGGCGATCTGCTTGAATTCTATGATAATGTATGTTTTATGGATGCCCTGATGGGTGTTACCCAGCCGGCAAACTGCCACGG
>JAAYBQ010000355.1 GCA_012730035.1 Spirochaetota bacterium | reverse complement strand
TCACCTCAGCTGATGCGTACGAAATAAAGAAGTACTGCCAGTCCAAGTATTATCCTGTAGATTCCGAATGAACTGAAGTCATGCGTAGAAATAAATCTGACAAAAGCCTTTATGACAATCCATGCGACTATGAACGAAACAATAAATCCTGCAGATGCTACCTGGAATTCATGCGGTGTGAGCATTCGCCCAAGGTTCATTACTGACCATACCGATGCCGCAGCCATTGTGGGTATTGCAAGAAAAAATGAAAATTCCGCAGCTGCAATTCGTGAAAGGCCAAGTACCATAGCACCTATTATTGTGGCAGCAGACCTGGATGTGCCGGGTATCATACCCAGGCACTGAAACATCCCTATGAATAATGCCGTTGTGTAAGAGAGTTCTGCTATGGTGATTCCGGATGAACTGTTTTTTTTCTTTTCAATAACCAGCAGAATAATCCCGCCGATTATCAGCGCGATTGAGACTGTTACCGGATTAAAAAGGTATGTTTTAATTGCCCCGCCAAGAAGCGAACCTGCTACCAAAGCAGGTAAGGCGACGCATACCTTGAACCAGAGGCTGAATATTGCCCTGGTTTCTTCCATGGACTTGCCGCCGCCAAAGGGGAACAACCTGTTCCAGTAAACAGCAACTACCGCGAGTATGGCGCCGAACTGGATTACAACATCGAACATTTTTGAAAAATCACCTGTAAAATCAAAGAATCTGTTTACTATGATCAGGTGTCCCGTAGATGAAATTGGAAGAAATTCTGTTATACCCTCGACAATGCCGAGTATCGCTGCAATTAAAAATTCGTTCATGCTATGCTCCGTTAATGGATTGCCATTTTTTGAAATATGGCGAGTAAGTAAATACTTTTTTTACCGGATTTAATGGGATTATTAAAGGATTAAATATAGTTCAGTTGTAACCTTATAAGGGCTATTGAAACTGCAAGGCTGAGTATGGTCACTATTAATCCGGGTTTTAGGAATTCAAAAAAAGTTATTTTAACATCGAGTTTTTCGGCGGTTTCAAGCACGATAAGGTTTGCCATTGCGCCGATTATGGTTGCGTTACCCGCTATGGTTGAGGCTGCTGCCAGGCTGAGCCAGATGATGTCACCTGTATTGCCTTTAAGTATCGGTATCATGAAAACAGTGTATGGAACATTGCTTATAATCTGTGAAAGAATAAGACTCAGGCCATGAATTGTTGTAATCCCTGCCAGGTCGGAGCCCGTGCTCCAGGTGCCGATAATCGACTGTATAATCCCGGCTTTGTCAATACCGCGAACCACAATAAATAGTGCTGCGAAAAATAGAATCAGTACCCAGTCTACTTTCTGTATGACCGTTGAGGGCCTGACGCGGCCAAATAGAAGTATAAGGGAAGCACCGGCAAGAGCTGTTACCGGAATTGAAATTCCGGTTAAACTGCCTGTGAAAAAAAATATTATGACCAGCGCAAAAACCGGGGCTGAAAACTTCATAGAGAGATAATTATATTCGTAGGATTTTTCAGATGGATGAATCGGTTTTGTGCCGGAGAATTGTTCCCTGTACATCAGTTTTATAACCGCGTAAATAATAAACATTCCGGCAAGTGAAACAGGAAGCAGGTGAATCATGAATTTTGCATAAG
>JAAYBQ010000354.1 GCA_012730035.1 Spirochaetota bacterium | reverse complement strand
TAGCCTGGCAAGAGGCATTGCTCTTGGGCGACGAAGCAAGAAATATGGCACACTGTGCAAGGATCAGTTCTGACTCGGGCATGCCTATATTCTGCACTGCAGTCATGGCAGATACCGCAATACCAAGTGCATTTGGCGACGCATTACCTATATCCTCCGAGGCCAATATAACCATCCTGCGAGCAATAAATTCAGGGTCTTCACCGGCCAGAATCATCTTTGACATATAGAAAAGCGCAGCATCGGGGTCAGAGCCCCTGAGAGACTTTATAAATGCCGAAATTGTGTCGTAATGCCTGTCGCCTTTACGGTCATAATAGATCATGGTATTTTCGAAGGCTTCTTTAAGCTCCTTCCCGGTTACGAATCCTTCAGTCGAAAGTACAAAGGCAACTTCAAGCACATTGAGCATGCGGCGCGCGTCTCCATTGCCCAGCTGAACAAGATCTTCTCTTACACCGGCGTCCAGTTTTATATTACCCTCTTTGAGTATGCGGTCCGAGGAAACAGCTTTATCAAGTATAGTGGCAAGATTCTCTTCGCTCAGCCGGTTAAGCTTAAGTACGCGCGCCCTCGAGAGTAGAGGAGAAATAACGCTGAATGATGGATTCTCTGTTGTCGCACCTATTAAAACTATGTCACCTGACTCAACAGCACCGAGTACTGCATCCTGCTGGGCCTTGTTGAACCTGTGAATTTCATCAAGGAACAGAAGGGTCTGCCTCCCCATTGACCTGTTTTTTTCACCGGAGGCGATTACCCTGCGCACATCGGCAACACCCGAAGATACCGCGCTAAGGTAATGGTACTCCATACCGCAACCTTCGGCTATTATTTTCGCAAGAGTGGTTTTACCAGTACCAGGATCTCCCCATAATATCATGGAGAACGCCCTTCCACCGTTAACTGCTGCGTGAATTATTCTCCCCTTGGCGGTCAGGTGTTCCTGGCCTACATATTCCTCAAGAGAAGAAGGCCGGCATCTTTCAGCAAGAGGTGTAACCCGTTCCTCCCTGCCCCGGAACAATGATGGAGTTTTATCGGACATTTATATAATCACCCCCATTGAATATTATAATTACAAAGAAAGATCACGCAGATTCTAATGATCAGGGTTAAGGCAGAGATCGTTAAAAGTGCAAATTCATACAGCATGCCATCACATTTACACCGGAACGCAATCATGTCAATCCGTAAAGAAAAACCATTTACGTGGGCATAAAAAAAGCTGCCCTCACGGACAGCCTTTTTAGTGATACTGACGATTTTATTCTTTGCCAGCTGATCTTGAGGTTTTTTTAGTTCTCGTTGACTGAACCTGCATACGCCTCATTTTTTTCAGCCTGCGTCTTTCGGCTTCCTCTTTTTTGCGCTTCTTCTCTTCGCTTGGCTTCTCATAGTATCTTCTGCGCTTAAGTTCCTTGAAGATACCTTCAAATGCCATCTTCTTTTTGAGATTTTTGAAGGCTTTTTCGATATCGCCGTTTACCTCAACTTCGAGAGGGGTCGTCATTAAACATCACATCCTTTATTTTAATTTTGAATAACATCAAACCGGGTATAATTTTTGTCAATGTAAAAATTACCCGTAAGCGGCATTAAAACCGGAGACGGGTTAATCGGTCTATAATATTGTCTGTTAAAAAGCTTCTTTAACCAGAAAATAAATGCTCATAGAACCTGTATCATTCCAGCCAAAATCGACCCTTGCAGTAATATGTTCATTCCTGTCAATAATGAGCCTGAGGCCCGCACCGGCAGCGGGATGCAGGTCTGATGGATTATAACGCTTAAGCGAAGGCTGCACCTCTCCGGCACCCGCAAAAATTGTCCCCGCGAACCTCCATACAAGCGGAAACCTGTATTCAGCCTGTGCAGCAAGGGAAGATTTATCAAGGTACCTGTTTTCAATATACCCTCTCATCAGATCGTCACCCCCTATACCGCTTAAAGATTCAAGTGGAACTTCACCGTGAGCCATTTTAAACCTGAACTGAAATGCCATCACATGGTCGCCACTTATTCCGAAAAAATACCTGATGTCATACTCATGCCTGCCAAAGTTATAATCACTCCCAAAGGCTTTATGCTGAAAACTGCTTTTACCGGTAAGGCAAAAACCTTGCGTAGGGAAAAAAATGCTGTTCCTTGTGTCAACCTGGAACGCAAATCCCGGGCCTGATTCAATGTAATGATTAATACCGGGGATTGATCCGCTATCGATTATAC
>JAAYBQ010000353.1 GCA_012730035.1 Spirochaetota bacterium | reverse complement strand
CGCAACACGCTCTGAAAGTAACGATCAATACTTCAATTCAGTTTTTATTACAGCTATAACAGGTATAATTGATATATATGACAAGATTATTCTGTTTCCTTACTCAGAAAGATCATATAGCGGATTGTCTGCCGGACGTTTTTTAAATGCTCCTGAAAAATTTCAGCGCGGCCGGAAACAGAAAATTATTGATACGACCCGGGGGAATATAGGTATTACCATATGTTTTGAATCAATATATCCTGACTTTGTAAGAAATTTAAAAGTCAGAAATGCAGATTTTATCATGAACATTGCCAATGACTCATGGTTCGGAAAAACATCGGAACCATATATCCACCTTTATTCGAATATTGCCCGTGCGGTCGAACTGAGAATACCAGTAATCCGCAGTACAAATAACGGCATCTCTGCAATAATTACTCAGACAGGAAAAATTTCGGCATCAACAACACTTGACACGCAGGAGATACTTACCGGTGAAGTTTCTAAATACAAAATAAGTTCTATATATGCCGGGTATGGTGATTTAATACTTATACTGAGCGCACTGATTCTGCTTTCCGGAATATTACTGAAAAATAAAACAGCTATTTAGAATATTCGTCTAACAATTCCCGCTTTCCCTTTTCTATATCTTCAATCTGCCTGATCGATTCAGCCTGATCACCATAAATGCTGTTTTGAAGTTCAATAATCTTCTGCTGCTTTTCAGTCTCATTTAATGAAGTGTCACCGGTTATTTTTTCAAAACCGGATTTATATGCCCTGTTCTGTTCGCTCTCTGCAGCAAGAATTTTGTCTACTTTATCAAGCCTTTCTACAACATCCGGGGGGAAAATTCCTTCCCTGAATTCCCTGATTTTTTCAGACCTTGATGCTTCATCCATCTCTTGCAGGTCTTTATCATAAATACTCAGCTTGTCCTGGTACTTAATATATGGCTTACGTGAATTTTCTATTTCAGTTGCCTGATCTCCCCACATATCCCTGTTTAGCTCGGCAATCTGTGCCTCTTTATCTTTCCCGTACAGATTCTTGTCATATATTACAGCCCCCCTTCGTACGGGGTATTCCTGTGCTTTAATCTCGGCGCCAAAAAGCGTCTCTGCATCGTCAATTCCGAAATACCTTATTTGCATTTTTTTTATTTTTGACAGTAACTGAAGATAATCATCAGCCGTTTCAAGTTTCCCCGTACTGCTTATAAGCGAGGCTGCTTCATTCTCGTATTCCAAAAATTTTTTGTAGTATCCAATAAGTTCCTTCGCATCCTCCGGATCCATCACAGACATAAAGTATTCTTTTACCGCCGCAATATGCTCATCGTAACTTTTATCCCTGAACATATTCTGGATATACTTAAAAAACCGTATCGTGTGTTTGTTAACTGTTTTTCCGCTCGTTAAATAACCGCTCTCTTTTATCCTTGAAAAATCAATTTTTTTAAGATAATCTTTAACATCATCATAACTTATTTTTTCTGCTGATGGTGATATATATGACTCAACGTCATACGATGTGCTTCTGAATAATACATTAAGTATTATCAATAATACACCAATGACAGATGCTGTTATTATTAACTTTTTTTTAAACGGCATTTTAAACACCT
>JAAYBQ010000352.1 GCA_012730035.1 Spirochaetota bacterium | reverse complement strand
AAGGTGGAAGGCAAAAGAGCATTCTGGATAATGGATGCTGCTCAGATAAAATATTATGTTGTGTTTGATGCAAAGGGGATATATTCCGGTAACAGTAAAAAGCTTATGGCAGCCTCGATGAAAAGTGGTGCGCTTTCAGTTGCGAAGGTGCCTGGATCTTTAAGCAGAATGGTTAATGATAATACAGTAATGTTTATAAATATAAAGAATACTGCTATATTGAGTCAGCTTACAGGTATGTATACAGGGAACGCTTCAATGGGAGAAATATTTTCAGGCATAAAGGAGATTACCTTCAGGAGCGACAAGAGTTCCGAAGGGATAACCCTGGACATGGAAGTTGAACTGAAAGGCGACCAGCAGTAAAATGAAACATGTTTTCGGGCCGGTCTCCTCAAGGCGGCTGGGGCGTTCTCTGGGAATTGATATTGTTCCTTACAAGCTCTGTTCGCTTAACTGCGTTTACTGCGAGTGCGGCATCACAACCGCGCTGACCACCTCTGTCAGGGAGTATGCTTCTGCTTCAGAAGTGTGCGCCGAAATAGACATAGCACTTGCTTCTTCACCTGAACTTGATGTTATCACCTTTTCAGGTTCGGGTGAACCGACTCTTAACAGTTCAATCGGTACAATAATAGACCACATTAAATGCCGTTATCCGCAGTATAAGGTTGCGGTACTTACAAACAGCACGCTAATGAACATCGATAGCGTAAGGCGCAGCATTCTGTCGGCAGACATGATTTTTCCGTCACTTGATGCGGTAAGCGAAGAGGTGTTCAGTGCTATCATGAAACCGGCAGCGGGAGTTAATCCATCGGATCTAATCGAGGGACTCATAAAACTGCGGGCTGAATATAAAGGCCGCATGTGTCTCGAGATATTTATTGTGCCGGGATTCAATGATACGCCGGGTGAGCTTGAATTGCTTCGTGACGCCGCACTGCGTATTCAGCCCGACGAGGTGCACCTGAACCGTCTTGACAGGCCCGGCAGCGAGTCCTGGGTGCAGCCCGTAGGTGATGAACTGATGCTTGAAATCAGCGAATTCTTTAAACCGCTTAACGTGCGGGTAATAGGCCGCAAGCCCGGCGATGTCCACATCCCTTACTCAGGCAGTGATCTTCGGGACAGGGTTCTCTCGGCTCTGCGCTCAGGCTGCGATAATGCTGAATCTGTTGCAGAAAGGCTGGGCGTGCGCGTTGTTGATGTAATACGTATCTGCGAGAAGCTCAGCAGTGAAGGGCTGGCCTGTAGAATCCCTGCTGAAAAAGGGGACCTGTACAGGCCTGTCTGAAATTTTACCTGACCTTGATGTATTCTATCTCTGCGGAGGTTTGGCCGCTGCCGGCCTGCTGGCACAGAATGTAGATGCCGCGGTTGCTGAAAGACTGGTCAGATCCGGCGGGTATTCGTCCGGATATCAGCTGGCCGTCAACGGTCAGGCTGGCGAATTTACCATCATCTGAGGAGAGCTCGTAGTTATGCCAGTCTGAAGTCTTGAGCGGGATTGACCTGCCGTTCACCTCAATTTTTTCACTGCCGGCGCTTATTGAATACACAAAGTCTTTTTCGATTATATATGCTGCAAGAGTAACTGGATAGCCCGAAACAAAGCGGGCCCTGACCAGCAGCCTGAATGACCGTGTTGTATTTACCCGTGTGAAAAGACCTGTCGCAACCTGGCCTTTGGATCCGAAAACCAAAAGGTTGCCCGAGAGTTGTTTTCTGAATATAACAGCTGTTTTATCTGCTCCTTCAATGTGAGTCCAGTTTTCAGGAGTGTTTGAATCGGTCCATGCGGTGAAATAATCCTCCATGCTCCATGCCTCTATGTTGTTTGCCAGTGCGAGACCCTGGATGTCAACAGGCTTAAGAAATTTGCCGAAAATCCATCCCCGCTGTCCCTTGAGCGTTGAGACCCTGTACCAGTAATCGCGTGTGTCTCCGACCTGCATTGTATCCATGGATTTTTCAAGCTGGATCAGTATCTCGTCCTTTACTGTTTTGCCGGCCATGGCGCCGTTAAGCCCGGGGGAGTTTCTCATGTTTACGTTATCGCCTGCGGATGTGTATATGCGAGACACCTCCTGGCTTGTGGGGAATCGCAGCGCGTAACCCAGTATAATGTTTTTAAGGAATTCGCCGCTGTCAGCGCCGAGTGTTGCGCCGTCTCTCATTGCGTCAAATATTATGGTCACTATCTGCGGAACGTATGTCGAGTTGGGATATTTTTTATAAAACCGTTCCATGTAGTCGAACAGTCGGGCCGGTTCAATGGATCTTATTTTTTTTATTTCGTAAAAGTCCAGATCTTCAATGTACTGGCTGCCACGGTACCTTGAAACAAAATCATTATAGAACAGTCCGCGGGGTATTATACGGCTTTTTTTTGATGCTGCAACAAATTCAATGTCACCTTCAATTTCAGCATTCACACCGGCAAGCCTGGCGGTTATCTTCTGGTGCGCTTTTTCATATTCAGGTTTATCGCGGTTTTCAAGTGCGGTTATTACAAGTTCATCCTCGAAGTCCTCTTCGAGTTCCTCGGCCAGGGAGTTTATTGCTCTGCACCTGTAGTAGTGGATCTTTTCGCTTTCATCGTAACCCGCGGTTTTTACAAGCCTGTTAAGCATTGTAATAGCATCTATATAATCGCCCCCTTCGTATTGATCGATGGCCTTGTCCAGTGTATCGCCCCTTGTGATAAAAAAAATTACACCCATGACAAGCATGACTCCGAGTAGTATAGCGCCGATAATTGCGGATTTTTTCATTTGTTAAATCTCCGTATCTTTTAAATTCAGAAAAAGGAAATTTTGCCACGGAGGCACGGAGTTCACAAAGTTCTATTGCACTTAATTTTTATAAGGCAAGAACATGAGAAGTTTATTTATTGAATAATATTATTCTTATAGATAAAAATTGATAAAAAATGAAATTCTCTGTGACCTCTGTGTCCCCGCAGTAAAAAATTTTCAGATAATTGTTCCCCTGATCATTATTTCAATCAGTTTATGTGCCTCATCTATGTACAGGCCGGTTCCGGCCGCACACTTTTCGTTATATGCTGAAGCATTATATTTTTTTCGCTCTTCAGCGAAAAGGTTGCCGCCTGCCATGATGCAGAAAGGCACGGGATCGGATGTATGTGTCCGCACCTCAAGCGGTGTGGGATGGTCCGGCATGAGAAGGATGACATAGTCATTGAATTTTTTTAAACCTTCGAGTACGGGCCCCACGACCCTGGAGTCGAAGTCCTCAATGGCTTTTGTTTTATGCTCCAGGTTGCCTTCATGCCCTGATTCATCGGGAGCTTCAACATGGAGAAACACATAGTCGCATGAACCGATTGAGTTAAGCAGGGCCTTTACCTTTCCTTCATAGTCCGTGTCCAGGTAACCTGTTGCTCCCGGGACATCGAGAGGTTTAAGTCCGGCAGCTTTGCCTATGCCGTGTATAAGGTCCACGGCAGAAATTGTGCGTCCCGAAATGCCGAACCTTGATTCAAGGGTATCAATTGCAGGCCTGAATCCGCATCCCCACAACCAGATGGATTCAGGCGTACCCTGAAAATTCCCCAATGCTTTTCTGATTTCAGTAGAATCAGCGATTACTGATTTTGATTGATGCATCATTCTGCGCAGAAGTTCCGAACCGTTACCCGAAGGCAGGTGGGGAGCGGTCTGCTCACCCTGAATGTCGTGTGGCGGAGTTGTCGCCGGAAGTTCATTGCCCGGGAAGTCTCTCCAGACCATGATGTTCCGGTACGATACGCCCGGATAAAATTCGATCCCGGGTTCCTTGATGCTCCGTGCTATCTCGTTTATAACAATCCTGGTCAGCCGGCTGTCTATGTGATCGGATGTAAAGTCATTCATCAGGCCGCCTGCGGCATTCACAATATTGCATCTGAAAGCTACGTCACCAGGTTCAAGAACTATATCCATATTAATCGCTTCAAGCGGAGCGCGACCTGAGTAGTATTTCTGCGGGTCATACCCGAAAACCGAGAGGTTTGCTGTATCGCTGCCGGGATTCATCCCGGGGGGGACGGTTCGGGTCATGCCGTTCAGGCCGTTTTGTGCCATAAAGTCCATGTTTGGAGTTCGGGCCGCTTCGAGTACGGTTCTGCCCCCAAGTTCATCCAGTGGCAGGTCCGCCATACCGTCACCAAGAAGTATTATATATTTTCTGCTGTTTTTCATATCATGTTTACCTGTAAAATACATGGACAGAAAACAATGATTTTGTGCACCTGTCAATATTTTAAATTCAGTCAGTGCTGGATTTATTGAGAAGCAGAATTGCGCACAGGCCTGCGGTTTATTTGTGAAATAAACTATTTGTTGATTGTCCCGGGTTGAGAATTCAATTGTGGTATAATTTTTGCGGATTTATTTTGTGAAACAGGGCCAGAAAAAATCAAGGGATCAATTTTTTCAGGGAGACTGTCAGCGGGCTGTCATAAAAGTACAGGCTGTATTAAATAATTTTTATTTCCAGGAATATGTGTATAATCCGTTCAGATCATTCTGCACTATGCATTGCAGTCTCAGGAGCCTGCTGACCTCATTTATTGTGGTGGATTTATCCATTCCCGTTGCTCTGGCGATGTATAATGCAAAATCAATTTCAGGTGAGCTGCTGTCACCACTGAATTTTTCAACGAGCTTTTCAGTAATAAGCCGCCTGCTGAAGTTAAAGGATTCAAATCCCGTAACAATTTCCTTCTGCATTTCATTGAGGGGTTCGCTATTCTTGTTTTTTACCCTGAGGGTCTCTATGCTGTTGTTTATCTTCAGGTAGAATTCATCTGCTATGCTGTTCACCTTCTCGGGGGATATTCCGCCTGTGCCGCACACCGATCTGTTCGCGTCATACATGTCCCAGTCGTCGGTCAGTATAGATATGCCGTATTCTGCCGATTTTATGCGTACCTCTGTCCCGGGGAAAGGAGCAAGAATATGGAATGCGTAGGGTATACCCATTTCTTCGGCGAATGCGAATGTTTTACGGACAGTCTCTTCTGTTTCACCCGGCAGCCCGAGTATGTATGATGCCATGGGCTCAATCCCCGATTTTCTGCATAGAGCTGCAGCACTTCTGCATGTATCAAGCGTGGTCCGTTTTTTTATTCTGTCCAGAATCTCCTGGTTGCCGCTTTCAATGCCGAAGCAGAGGTTCCTGCATCCCGCGTCTGACATTTTTTCAAGCAGGTCCTCATGGACGGTGTCAACACGGGCAAAGGCGCTCCATGTGTGGTTTATACCGCGGGCGATAATGCCGTCACAGATTTCCATACACCGTTTTTTATGTGACGTGAAGAGATCATCTACTATGTTAATCTGGTTGAAGCCCAGCCTTGAGAGCATTTCAAATTCGTCAACCACGCGGTTTACATCAAAATAACGTACCCTGTTCCCCACCATTCTGTGCCCAACGCAGAAAATGCAGCTATGAGGGCAGCCCCTTGAAGTCATCATATTAACCGGGAAGTTAAGCGCCCTGTATTTTGAAATTTTTACAAGGTCACGGGCAGGGTATGGAAGAGTGTTGATATTTTCAATAAATGGCCTGTTGTCGTTGTGGATTACCCGGCCGTTTTTTCTATATGAAATTCCTTTTATGGATTCTGCACTGCGACCTGATTCAATCGCAGTAAGAAGCTCGGCTGTAGTTATTTCACCTTCGCCGCGTATAACATAGTCTATGTGGCTGTGCGAGAGCATGCCCTCTGCGTCAAAGGTGGCGTGTGGGCCTCCGATCAGTGTAACCAGTTCGGGATTAACAGCACGGAAATCTTCAAGTATCGCAAGCGCCTTCTTTACGTTCATGGTGACCGCGGTTGATCCCGCAATATGCGGCCTGAATTCGGAGAGTACCTGTCGTACTCTTTCGGCAGAGTATGGTTCAACGATGTAATCTTCAATCCTGACGTCGAAGCCTTCGCGAATAAGATATGCCGCCAGAGACATCAGCCCGAACGGCGGTGCGGGGCATTCCTCAAAAGGGTATGGGGGATTTATCAGCAGAAGCCTGGTCATATTATTCTCCATGATAATTGTGCGGAGCAATCAATTTATTCTTATGTGTGCGGGTTTTATTTAAGTTCCCTTCGAAGCACCTTGCCGGCTCCAGATCTTGGAAGCGATTCCCTGAACTCAATCACTGAAGGCATCTTGTAGCCTGTTAGATTCTTCCTGAGATGTGTAAGCAGTTCTTCTTCGGTCAGAGCCGGGTCCTTTTTCACAATAAACAGCCGTACATATTCGTTGCCGGTTTCATCGGTGCCGCCGGTACATCCGGCTTCAAGAACCCTGGTATACATCATTGCAACATCCTCGACTTCGGAAGGGTATACATTGAATCCTGAAACATTAATCATATCCTTTTTTCTGTCAACGATTTTGATAAAACCATCTTTATCCATATAGCCGATATCACCTGTCCTGAGCCAGCCGTTAATAAATACTTTTTCAGTCTCCTCTGCGTTGTTCCAGTAGCAGTCCATTACCTGCGGGCCCTTCGCGAGTATCTCTCCGTGTGTGTAGAGCGGGAGTTCGTTCCCGTTATCATCTGCTATTATTATCTCGGTGCCGGGGAGCGGCAGACCAACTGTACCCGGGCGGTCCGTGCCGTCAATGGGATTGCAGGTGAGCACTGGTGATGCCTCGGTCAGCCCGTAACCTTCACAGAGAGGAATTCCCGTGGCCTCGAGCCATCCGTCAGACACACTTTTGTGCACAGCCATGCCTCCTGCTATCACGATCTTGAGCCGCACAAACCTCACGTCAGAAAATCCGCGGTGATTAAGCATGGAATTAAAAAGGGTATTGACCCCTGTGAGCGATGTGAGCTTGTATTTTTTCATCTCCCTTACAAGGTAAGATATTTTTCTGGGATCTGCGATAAGAACGTTTTTTGCGCCCCTGTTGAAAAATGCAAAGAGGTTTACCGTAAGTGCAAATATATGGTAGAGTGGGAGCGGGGTAAGTGCAACCTCTTCACCCTCCAGTATGCCGGGGAGCATCCAGGCGGAAATCTGTTCAATATTGGCCAGTATGTTTTTGTGTTTAAGCACTGCTCCCTTGGAAGTACCCGTTGTTCCGCCCGTGTACTGCAGAAAAGCAATATCATCGGGGCCGGTTTCTACGGGATTAAGATGCAGTCTGGAACCGGTGCGGAGCGCTTTTGTAAAGTGTATAGCCCCTTTAATCCTTTTATAATTAGTTTCCCGGTTTATCCGGCGCGCGTAAAAGTTTATAAACATTCCCGTAAGGCCGGCCATGTCGCCGGGACCCGTGGTTATTATGGTTTTTACATCGGTTCTGTCCAGTATCTTCGCAAGTTTACCCGTACTGACGGATAGTATCACAGCTGCCCTGGCACCGGAATCTCTCAGCTTCTCCTCAATCTCCCGTGATGTATAAAGCGGATTTATATTCACTACAACCAGCCCGGCCCTGAGAGCACCGAACATTGATACGGGGTATTGCATTGTATTCGGAAGGATCAGAGCAATCCTGTCTCCCTTACGCAGGCCCTCACTCTGCAGAAATGCTGCAAAATTATGCGTAAGCCGTTCCATTTTTCTGTAGGTTACAGCTGTGCCGAAACTCTCGAAAGCCGGGAGTTCGCTGTATTTTTCAACGCACCGGGTGAACATATCTGAAAGTGATCTGTACCTGTCGTTCCTTATTTCCCGGGGAATAATCTCGGGGTAGTGCCCGAACCATCTGAATTGTTTTACCTTGTCCATGGATCAAAGATAATAAATGCCCGGCTTTTCTGCATCCCAAATATTCAGGCAAAATAAAAAAACGGAAAATTTGGAAAAAACAGAAAAAAATCAAAACATAGATCAATCATGTCTAAATTTGGGTGCAATACTTTTTAAATGTCTATAAACTCTTATAAATGCTTTTAATCAGGTTTAATTTCGGTGCCAGAGGTAGCGAGAATACGAACAGGGACAGGTGTCCCCAAGCTCATTGTTCTTTGAAATACTGTATAAATGCGCCATGTTTGCCTGCTCGTAAGAAAATGTCAGGATATTGCGGGTTAACCTGTGAACCTGATTAAATCCCGGTTGTTGTAAAAACAGCCTTTAACTGGTATAAAAACCTGTCCCCACTGCCTTGGGGAGGTTTGGCAAGGAAGCCAGTACAAAAGAAACAAAGGAGTGTAAATATGATTATCAATCACAACATGAGCGCGATCAACGCTAACAGAACATTGAAGTTTTCACAGTGGGGAGTTACCAGTAACATGGAAAAACTCTCTTCAGGTGAAAGAATCAACAAGGCCGGAGACGATGCTTCCGGGCTCGCGGTATCCGAAAAGATGAGGACTCAGATAATGGGTCTTCGCCAGGCCGAGAGAAACACAGAGGACGGTATGTCCTTTGTTCAAACAGCTGAAGGATACCTGAACCAGACGTCATCCATTATCCAGAGGATCAGGGTACTCGCTGTTCAGGCTGCCAACGGAATTTATTCCAATGATGACAGGCAGCTGATACAGGTCGAAGTATCAGCCCTTGTGGATGAGGTTGACAGGGTTGCATCACAGGCCGAGTTCAACAGGTTTAAGGTTCTTATGGGTGAATACTCACGCAAGTCACCCAGGGCAAGCATGTGGTTTCACATGGGCGCGAATCAGAACCAGAGGGAGAGAGTGTTTATCGGTACAATGACAGCCAGGGCATTCGGATTTGAGGATGCCGGCGAAAAAGTAGCCATAACACTTGAAACACCCGAGGGCGCGAACAAAACAATCGGTATGTGCGATGATGCTCTTCAGAAGCTTTCCAAACAGAGAGCAGACCTTGGAGCATACTATAACAGGCTTGATTACGCCGCCCGTGGTCTGATGACAGCCTATGAGAATATCCAGGCTGCTGAATCGAGGATCAGAGATGCAGACATGGCTGAAGAGATGGTTAACTTCACCAAGAATCAGGTACTTGTCCAGAGCGGCACATCGATGCTTGCACAGGCCAATGTATCAAATCAGTCTGTACTCAGATTACTCGGTTCTATGTAAAAGCGCGTTATACAGTGTAAAAGTTCAATCGGGTATTACAGGTTCTTTGAAATTAAAATGGTTCTTTAACCCTCACAGAGGCGTTTGGGGGACTGGTTTCTACCTGACAGCCTGCCGGTCTTCCGGCAGCCTGTGATGTCGGGAGGGCATCACTGGCTGCCGGAAATTATTCGGCAGTCATGGTTGTCGGGATTATGGGCAGTCCTGCAACGTCAAAAGGAGAAAACCTTAGGGCAATATGCCCCGGTACTGCGCATGAAGCGTCGGTCCGAAAAACCCGGTTTGTACAGATATAGAATATGCAGCCCGGAAAAAATCAAGGGAGGGTTTAGTATGAGAATCAATCATAACATGAGCGCCATATTTGCAAACAGGCAGATGCAGAATGTAGCTGCCAGGATGGACAAGTCGATTGAAAAACTTGCATCCGGCGAGAACATTAACAGGGCTGGCGATGATGCTTCGGGGCTTGCGGTTTCCGAAAAGATGAGGACACAGATTAACGGTCTCATTCAGGCGGAAAAGAATGCCCAGAACGGGCTTTCGTTTATCCAGGTCGCGGAAGGATCATTTCAGCAGATTAATGACATCATGCAGCGCATACGGTCGCTGGCGGTTCAGTCGGCAAACGGGATCTATTCAAACAACGACAGGATGCAGATCCAGGTCGAGGTATCCCAGCTGATAGACGAGATCGACCGTATTTCTTCATCTGCGGAATTCAACAGGTTAAAAATGCTCACGGGATCATTCGCAAGAACAAGCAAAACCGCGAGCATGTATTTCCAGGTTGGAGCAAATCAGAACCAGAGAATCAGAGTCTTCATAGGTACGATGAGTGCCAGGGCTCTCAGTCTTATGGATAACGGAGATAAACGCTCCATTAATACAGTCGGGCAGGCAAACTCAATGATAGGTTATGTCGATTCAGCCCTTGAGAGGCTGAACCGGCAACGGGCGGACCTGGGAGCGTATTATAACCGGCTTGAAAATACGATTAAGGCACTGTCACTCTCGTACGAGAATATGATGGCTGCGGATTCAAGGATTCGTGATGTGGATATGGCGGCAGAAATGGTTAATTTCACAAGGGACCAGATCCTCGTTCAGACTGGTACTGCGATGCTGGCTCAGGCTAATTTTAAGCCTCAGCTGATAATGAAACTGCTCGAATGAGGATAATAACAAGTTAATCAGCCATGCGGTGCGGCTGTACGCCCCTTCCCGGTGGGGAGACCGGGGAGGGTGCAATTTTTTTTAAGGAACAGGAGGTCTGATGACGTAACATTCATCTGTTACAAGGAGGTAAAACATGAATGCGATGAGTATTGTTGAAAATTTTAACAATAAAGTTGTGAAGGCGGGACACATAGTCCGCAATGACAAAACTGTACCTGAAAAACATGGTGCTGAAATTTCCCGCAGGGATGAGCTAAGCCCTGACGAAATAAAACGCACGGTGGATGAACTTAACAGGCTGAGCGGAAATTTTAACGAGAAGGTGCAGTTCGGGTATTACGAAAATACAAACAGGATAGTAGTCAAGATTATTGACAAGGATACAAACGAGGTAGTCAGCGAGATACCTTCAAAGTATTCGATCAGGCTTCTTGAGCATATACAGGAGAGCATAGGTCTCCTGGTTGATGAATCAAGATAGTAACTGATTGTATTTAAATTAAGGTTTTTTGTGATCCGCATAAAGGCGCGGAGGTGGATGAATTATACTTTTTTTTACGAATTTAATTTTTGACCGGATACTTCCTGCTGTATCCCGCAGACAGAGCTGCATGTATTACCGTTTATGTCTATGAATTGATAAAATGCATCACCCTGACTGGCCGGGCCTGTATACGTTCATTACAGGTTTTTCGCCGGTGTACCTGAATCTGGTTTTAAGCCTGATAGATACTTCATGAAAATCCCTGTACTGACGGCTTCTGTGATCTCGGAATTTAACAATCATTCTGTCGGATCCGTTCTTAAGAATAACTATACGTGATTCCGAATAACTGAAAAAATAATCCTCGCGGATCGCTGCTGCATTAATGAATACTGTACCGTTGAGGGAATATACTGTCCGTTTGCTCTGGCCCAGGCACGATGGAATATGTGTATGTCCAAAGAGCCACAGTTCAACTTTTTCATTTTTAAGTACTTCGGTAAAACGCTCCGATCCCTGGAGGTTTCTGTATGAAGGAAAATTATAGCAGAAGCCGGTGTTCTGCACGTGGGAATGGGTCACGGTGATTATTATGCTCTCCCGGTT
>JAAYBQ010000351.1 GCA_012730035.1 Spirochaetota bacterium | reverse complement strand
TTTGTTATATTAAAAAGAAGGGATTTATGGATTGCATTAAAAAAAAGAGTTATAAGAAAGCGCTATTTGCTTTTTTTTTAATGATTCTTCTTGCGTTTATCCCTTCAACAAAGGTTGAACAGGAGAGTATTTCTGTATACCGTGTGGTAATAGATCCCGGACACGGCGGATTTTTTAACAGTGACAGAACCAGGCATGGAGACAAGTACGATACGGTTTCTGCCAGGTACCTTGATTATTTTGCCGAGGGTGCAGGCTATAAGGGTATTTACGAACATGAACAGGTATATTCCATCGCACTGAGGGTTATAGAGAAGCTCTCCTGGTGTGCGCAGGGTGGTGATTTCAACAGGTTCAAGAAGCTGTTGGCCCGTTTTACAGGCAGTGAACCTGAGCGCATATATATTGAGACAATGATCACCAGGGGAGCATCGCTTACTGATGAACAGAAAAAGAACGAAACAGATCCCAATGCACCCTACAGGCTTTATGACTATCCGAATACCGCAGGTGTCATGGAGCATGGCCGTATATCCAGGATTAATGCCTTTAAGCCACATCTTGTTGTTTCGTTGCATATGGCAGGGACTGCACCGGAGGATTATATCGGATTGAACGGCATTATTATTCCACCCTACAATGTGCTTAAAGCCGGACTGAATGTTCTTAAAAAGAAGAAAGCCGCAAAGTATGATCCACCTGTTATTGTAAAATCATGGTTCCATGAATCAAAAAGATTCTCCAGAAAATTTTATTATTTCAAGGATGTTTCACAGTATTTTACAGGATACGGCATAACCAGGAATTATCAGCCCGATTTTAATGAATTTAACGGTTACAAATACAACATGGTGGACTGGATATACAGGGATGAAACAGGCTGGGAGGAGTCCGCAAGGATAAAAAAAGATTATTCGCCATATTCAGTTAATTATGAAACTTTTACTGAGAGCGGAAGCTTCTGGGAAAGAGAGAGATCTGTATTTGAAGAATACAGAAGGGGGTCAAGCGCGGTAAATTACGGTGGTGATAATTATTATGCCACTTATGAGATAATCAAATATGTGCTATATTCTCTGCACCTGCACGGTGTTGAAGGAAAGGATAAAAAGCCGGGAAAACCATTTGTTTCAACCTGGTCTGTTCCTCTTCTTGTAAATGCGGTCTGTGCGTATATTGAGCTTGGCTATTTTGACAGAAAATGGGACAGAGATGTCCTGGTCAACAGGCATGAAGAGATCTCCGATGGCGTGGCTGCGGGAGTTTATTCCCTTCTTGCTGGAATGAAAGATTTTAACGGTAATTTCAGGTATAAACCTGAAGGAAATTGTATTGACCTTCAGAAGTATTACATTACATACGATAAGAGTTATTTTGATATAGTGACAGAAAATGATGAAGAGAGTTTTTTTAATTTTAATTAGCCTGTTTTTCTCTGTGGTGGTTTCAGCAGAGCCGGGCAGTTTTAACGAATACTTTATCAGGGCTTCTACATCTGTAAAACCCTCGGTTGTTAATATAATTGCATACCAGAAAAAATTCCGTGAAGGTAAAGTCAGGCTCTTAAGGGTATCATACGGCACAGGCACGATTATTTCCAGTGGAGGTTATGTCGTTACAAACTACCATGTTGTTAAGAAGGGGGAATATTTCAGGATAATATGCAGTGACGGTTCAAACTATGAAATATCTAAATTTGAAGATGGAAGTTCTTTCCACGCAGACCTGAAGACTGACCTTGCGGTACTCAGGATAGATTCAAACTCAGAAAAGAGTTTTACACCGATTAAATTTGCCGACTCAAACAATCTTAATGAAGGGGAATGGGTAATTGCCATTGGTAATCCCTACGGACTTAAGCAGTCCATAACTGCGGGAATTGTGTCATCCAAGGGACGGGATAATATAGGTTTTTCGGATATTGAGGATTTTATTCAGACGGATGTTTCGATTAATCCGGGGAATTCAGGCGGTCCCCTGGTAAACCTTTACGGCGAGATGGTCGGTATCAACACTGCCATAAGGTCTGCATCGGGCGGTTTTCAGGGTATTAGTTTTGCCATTCCGTCAAATATTGTAAGGCAGGTATGCCAGGATCTAATAGCATACGGCAGGGTTCGCAGGGGGTGGCTCGGGTTCATAGCGCGTGAAACTTCCAGCTCAGGCATACGTGACAGAAAAACAGTAGAGGTG
>JAAYBQ010000350.1 GCA_012730035.1 Spirochaetota bacterium | reverse complement strand
TTTGAAAAATGGTTGCCCCCCTTACTCATACCGGGGCCCATTATGCACCCTTCACAGCAGAGTAACTCAAGGTGCTTGGTCGACAGTGGTTCAGTTTTAAACTCTTTGATCGCCTCCCTGAAATCCACCCTTCCTGAAGCTACAAAAATATTCTCTTCACAAATATCACCCGATTTATCAACAGAATGCAGTTTGCCCCTTGTAACGGGAAATATCGCTGCTTTACCTCCAATGGGACCGTCAAATTCAGATGGCTGTACATTATCTGCCGTGATTCCTTTCTGACTGAACAGCTTTCTCAATTCAATAAAAGTTAAAACAACATCGATTTCTGCGGATTCTGCCTTCTTCGCAACACATGGGCCTATGAACACCGTTTTACAGTCCATGCCGTATAAATCCTTTACAACCCTTGCGGTTGCAACCATGGGCGAGACAACACGGGAGAGAGATTTGGCCAGATCGGGATAATAATACTGGACGTAATAAGTTACAGCAGGGCAGTCCGATGAAATTGTATCATCCGGACCTTCAGCATCAAGAATTTTTTGGTATTCATGCGCAACAAGATCAGCACCGAACGCAACCTCAACAACGTGATCGAAACCAAGTTTTTTAATCATGCCCACAAGAATCCGGTAGTCCTTTATCTCGCAGAACTCGGCAGGAAAACTTGGGGCCAGGCACGCTACCCTGGTTGCGTCACCATTTATTATTTCTCCTGCTTCATCAGTTGTATCAAGAAATACCTTGGCATTCTGGCTGCATACCCGGGTGCAGTTCCCGCAGCCTATGCATCTTGATGCGATCACTTCAGCCTGTCCATTAATAATTTTAATGGCTTTGACCGGGCATTCCCTGACACAGGTATAGCATACCCTGCACCTGTCCTTTACTGTAAAAACCAGTTCACCACGTATCCTATTCGGCATAATTCAGTTTTACCCGCTTCGTCACTTTTATTTATCTGTTATGCAAACAGGCAAGGATAATAATACTTAATTTCAGGAAAATTACTAAAAGATGAAAACTAAAAAAAAAGCTGTTCCGTAACGGAACAACTTTTTTATTTTAGAGCTTCCAGATAATCCGCATTTCTAACTCAAAGCCTTTTTAACCTGGTCTTTAAGCGTTGCGGGATCAACCGGCTTCTGGAATACTCCCGTAAAGCCAAGCTCGCTGACGCTCGCATTCGCTTCAGTTGCGCTCCCTATACTACTCAGAAGATAAATCAGTGCTTTTTTATCCTCTTTTTTTATCATTTCGGCAACCTTCATTCCTGCATCAACATTTTCCATCATCATATCGGAAAGGACAAGATCGGGTTTCTCTTTCTTAAATTTGTCAATACCGTCCTTACCGTTTGTTGCTGTAACAACACTGTAGCCTTCAGATTTAAGAACAGCGCTGATAGATTCAATGATATCCTGATCATCATCTATAACAAGAATCTTTTTATCAGACATGGCATTCTCCTTTTTTGATATATTCATTAATTAAAATAACAGCCTCAGGAAAGCAACAAAAATTCCACAATCTGACGATTAAAAAAACATATAAATAAGGAATTATGTAAAATTAATACGCCAGTCCCCGGAATAGATATTAAACCTGCCGTTTCTTAAAAAACCGGCAAGTGTGATCCCCCGGGTACGCGCCAGTTTAACGGCAAAAGCTGTGGGTGCAGATACACCCGCAATCACCGCAATACCCGCGCGTGCCCCCTTCATTACCATTTCGTAACTGAGCCTGGACGAGAGTATGCAGTATGCCGCTTCATTGAGTCTTTTTTCGATCAGCAGTTTCCCTATGCACTTGTCCATGGCATTGTGCCTGCCAACATCCTCGGCATATGCAATGCCGGAACCTGAAACATCATATAATCCGGCAGCGTGAGTGGCCCCGGTGTCGTTGTAGACGTCCTGCCTTGAAAAAAAATCGTTCTGCATATCAAAGAGCATCTGCGCGTTAAACTTCACATTATCTTCATCAGCCCGCACCTGTACCTCGGCGGATGCTATGGTGCCCGAAGAGCTGCGGATAATTTTTAATTCGTCGCAATTTTTACGCCCGGTATCATCAAGAAGAACACGCACCGTGGACTCATCCTGCTGATCAATGCTCTGTATGTTCTCAGAAGAATTGATTGTGCCATCGTTAAAACAGAGCCCGGCCGATAGTTCCCTGTCCATACCCGGCATGCGCATGCAGTAATAAGCAGGCTTTCCATTAACAATTACGGTCAGGCCTGACTCGACCGCAAGTGTATCGGTACGCCTTGTAAAATGTCCGTCAGCGTAGACAAGTACATCCGCACTTTCAGTTTTCAGCAGCTTACCTCTTTATGAAATATTGCCAAACAATACCGCATGCCTCATCGCTTTTCAATCATTTTTTGGTATTACCACCGGTATACCCAAGCTCTTCAATCATCAGGTCAATATAAGGTGTTGCCTGATATTCAAGGGGCGGATATACAAGCCTTGTTGTTTTTTTTACATCGGTTGTCTTGATATACATTTTGCACTTTTCACAAACGTCCGCCCTGTGCTCCTCTTCACCCTCAATTTCTATGTATCGCAGAGTTTCATGATCGCTGTTTTCGCAGAATGGGCAGTATATCCTCTTTGAAGGCCATTTATGCCCGCAGAATCCACATACCATAAAACGTTTTCCATTCTCTTCAAATAACGATATCTCGGGAGAAGACCCGCATACCGGGCAGTACCCTTTTTCCCACACGCCGGCTTTTTCCATGTTTACTGCGACATTCCGGGAGAATACTGAAAATGAAGGTTTGAGACTGTTGAATACAATAAAGGCCAGCACCTGTTTGTCAATTTCATGTTCTTTTTCGATATCATCAAAGGCAGACTCATCTTCGCTTATGAAAGAAGAGAAAAGTTTTTCCACATCAATCTTTTTTTCGACTGTCAGTTTTGTGATTTTTTCCACAGTAGATGATAATTCATTATCCCCTGCAATCAGGATACTGCAGATTTCGTTAAAAAGTTTTGAAGCTTCAGCTGAGTCATATTTGAATTCCTGTATTGTTAAAAGAGGGAATTGCTCATCAATTTTAAGCTTGAGCCTGTCTGCTGGTATTATGAAATCATCCAGCTTTAGTTCATTTTTAGAAGATTCCTGCGCGCTGAATATCTTTTCGTAAAGTTCAAGCATGGATGCATATTCAGGTTTAATTTTTTTTATGTCCTCAACAGCCTGCTTTATATCATCGGTTGTGAATTTTTGTGTATTGCTCATCTCTTCTCCATATTTCTATTTATATGTGTTTATGAATTACAATTACTATAATCAGACAACGCCTATATTAATCAAGAATAAAAGTATCCCCGCAACAAGCGGGGATACATGGTTGACTCTTTATATTAGGCAGCCGCGGTGTTACCGCTGCCACCTTATGTTGATACTAATATAAAACAGAACGCCCGGAGCAAAACTGTCACCGGCTGATTACAAAATATCATTACCTGTGACACACGTCACACTGGTTGTTAAGTTTAAACGAAGTATGGCAATAAATACACTGCTTCATAAGGTTTTCCCCTCTGGTGTTTGACACACCATCAGCTTTAGCCTTGTCCGCATGGCACATATCGCATCTTACCCTTGTCCTGCCCTCTTTCAGATCAGAAGTCATAGTGATCTTGTGGCTGTAGTAAAACAGCTTCTAGTCTGCAACTTTTGATTTCCACAGCCTGTCTTTAGCTGTATATGAATCGAACATGGTCT
>JAAYBQ010000349.1 GCA_012730035.1 Spirochaetota bacterium | reverse complement strand
TCGCCGTGGCATCTTATGCTGGTCTGCCGTCTTGATTTTGGCGGTGGAAGTTCATTTTAACAGGTTCCTTTGCCCTTGTCAACACTTTATGTCTACCAATTTCTGTGGGCTTAGGCTTTAGTAGTTTCGCAGAACCTGTTATTCTGTTTTCAATAAACTTTTTCCTTCCGCTCAGTTCACTTCGACTGTCCGTGTTCTCACGTTGCCGGTGTCCCTCCGCGGCGGAAGTTCATTCTAACAGGTTCCCTTATCTTTGTCAACACTTTATGTCTACCAATTTCCTCCTGTAGATTCTATGGATTGGAGAAGACAACACATATAAAATAACGTATATACGTTAGGATAAGCAGGAAAAACAGTGTCTTATTTCTGAATAAAAACAGAGGATTCCCTGCTCAGTATCACCATGAGCAACAGGATGATAGTTTGCCTGCTGTGCGGTACGAAACAATTAAAGGAGATTACTTTTATGAAGAAGAAAATAGCTACCTTACTCATTTTATTTTTGTTGGTTTTCTCAATGGGATGTTCGTTTATCAGACAGAACCAAAACACAGGTACGGATGAAGCCGATAAAAAAGCAAGCTTGTTCGGGAACCTTACGGACGAAGAAAAAGTTTATGGTTTGTCACTGTTATGGAAAGAAGCATCATACAACTTCGCTTTTTGGAATAAAAAGGGTCTGCCGGACTGGGATCAGGCTTATAACGATACCTTACCACGAGTGCTTGCCACAAAGAATACATATGATTACTATTTGGAATTAACCGGGTTTCTGGCTCTGCTTCAGGATGGGCACACTGACGTAAGCCTGCCGAAAAGTATCAGTGATCGATTTGAGTATTTACCTGTCATTTTGAAAAACATATCCGGTGATTATTATGTTTTTGCCGTGGATAATAAACTTGTACAGAATATACCTCTTTTTTCAAAAATCGATAAGATCGAGGATGTCCCCATAAAAGAATATATCGCAGAGAATGTTTATCCTTATATATGGCATCAGATTGAATCGAGTACCGATGCTCTGGTGAATAATTTTATTCGAATGGGACTTCCGGGAACAGAAGTTAAAATCGCATACCAGACACCGGATGGTGAAGCTAAAGAACTTACTATGAAACGGACAAAAGGTGTTTCACAATGGTCGGCAACACCGGGTTTTAATAACGATATTCCTTTCCAAAAAATATATGTGGATGAGAACATACAGATACATCGTTTTGAGGAAATCGCCTATGTCTGCTTAAATACCTTTTCGGATAATACTGTTCCTGAAAAGTTCTATCAATATCTACCTGAGGTTGAAGATGCCAAAGGTTTTATTTTTGATATCCGCTTTAATGGCGGCGGAAACTCAACAAATGCTGAGCAGATCGCAGCCGCCTTTACAAATGGAGAAATCACCAGAGGAAAATGGCGCTCATTGGAGCATATCGCTGCATATAAGGCGTGGGGACAAGATAAATATGCCAAAAACATGAACTATAAAACATGGCCAGCGGAGAAGATCAATATTAACGCAGGATACCGTCTGAAGCAGCCGGTTGTAATCTTGACCGGCAGGAATACTGCATCTGCCGCAGAAGATTTCTTATGTGCTTTTGATGACAACAGGGCAATACGGGTTGGCGAACCGACTTACGGTTCCACTGGGCAACCTTTGTTCATCGATCTTCCCGGTGGAGGTTCGGCAAGAATCTGCACACGTAACTGTCTGTTACCCGATGGAAGCGATTTCATTAATATCGGCATTACACCTCATATTTCCGTTGAACTGACAGCAAAAGATTATCAGGAAGGTATTGACAGAGTATTGCTGAAAGGGATTGAAGTATTACAAGAAGAAATAAAAGATCCCTGATGGTACGGTTTTTTTAAGAAACATATCGAACCGTATCTTAAACCGATACGGAAAGGCAGACAGCTTTATCTGCTGTCTGCCTTCTCAAAATTCACGGTTCAATTTTTTTCATTATGTGCACGCGATATGGGTCTGTTTTTTTGTTTTATTCCGGAAAATCCGTAAAAGCTGCAGGAAGCAAGAGAACATTTCTTCTGTTTCCTTATCTGACAACCCTGGCACTGCCGCCTGACATCAGCTTTTCTACTTCCTTCACATTAGCCATGGAAGTGTCACCGGGCGTTGTCATAGCCAAGGCGCCATGGGCCGCACCATAATTCACTGCCTT
>JAAYBQ010000348.1 GCA_012730035.1 Spirochaetota bacterium | reverse complement strand
ACCGGGCAGTATAAAAGCGAATCGGAAAATTTTAAAAAATTTCAGCTAATACCTGTCGATGATTCCTCTAACGATCCGGAGTTCCGTTCATTCATAGAGGAGTTTAAAAAGGCTGTTGCAGTTAAAAATATTAAATACATTAAAAAGCATATATCACCACAGATTATTTATTCGTTTGAAAACGAGAACACTGACGCTGAAGCATTTTTCAAAGCATGGAAGCTTAACCGCAGCTACAGGAAATCAGAGTTCTGGAATGAAATGGAGAGAGTGCTTGCCACGGTGCCCTCTTCTTCTGAGGAGGATGGGAACCGATACTATGTTTTCCCCTATGTCTTTGAAAAATTTCCCGGAGACCAATACGACAGCTATTCATACGCTGCAGTAACTGCAAAAAAGGTTAACCTGAGAAAGACACCCTCTGTAAAAGGAAAGGTTCTTGCCAGCCTTGATTATGAAATCGTAAAAATTATTGAAGCGACACATGAAAAAAGAAAAGTCAGGGTCGGCGGTAAATCGGGCAGCTGGATAAAAGTGCAGACATCTTCGGGCACCAGAGGATATATTTTTGACTATTATCTGCATTCACCAATAGGCTACCGTGCAATATTCAAAAAAAATACCGGTACGTGGTTACTTACACATTTTATTACGGGAGACTGAGTCTCTGAAAAAATTTTGTATTACTGGAGACATTTATGGAAAAATTTTTCGTATTCTGCTATTTCATGGATTTTGAACCTGCAAGACTAAAGACCCTTATCCCCGCGCAGATAGAGTACTGGCAGAAAAATGCCCCTGCAAACTTTACCGGCGGCCCTTTTAAGGACAGAAGCGGAGGCATGCTCAGCTTTTCAGCCACAGACCTTGATACAGCCATGGAAATCTGCAAGGGTGATCCATTTGTTAAAGACGGACTGGTCAAAGAGTACTGGGTAAGGGAATGGCTGGTCAGTCACCGCAGGTGACGGCTGCACCCTGTCAGTAATTGTTAAAGTTCAAAATCGAGTTCGATTGTATCTCCTTCGTAACGCTTAAGCGGTTTTATTGAAAGCTTTTCAAACACCGTAAGCATCTTTGTATTCTGCGCCAGAACAGATGCAACTAGCTTTTTTATTCCGCGCTCGCGGGCAACCTTGATCAGATAGTTTGCCATGAATGTGGCAATACCTTTGCCCTGATAGTTTTCGTCAACAAGGAACGCCATCTCTGAAGAGAGTCCGTCCGGGTACGCTGCGTAGCGTGCCTCTGCCACTATCCTTTCTATGTTACCCTGCTGGTGAACTGCCACAACCGAAAGAATTTTATCGTAGTCAACACTCAGGTACTGCTGCATGTTTTTGTGAGGCATTACCCTTACGTTTGTAAAATACCTGTAGTACTTTGCTTCATCCGAAAACTTATAAAAGAGCCTGCGCATTCCGTCCTCGTCAGAAGCCCGAACTGGCCTTATCTTCAGCTCGAGCCCGTCTTTAAATGATCTGATCGTCTCCAGTTCAGCAGGATAATTTGCAGCAATCGACCTGTAAATCTGATCAGCGTAAATAACACCCATCTCCCTGGCCTGGTTAAACAGCTCCTCCCTGTGATCGGGATGGGCTATCTCAATAAGCGCCAGAGCCCTCTCACGGATTGACTTTCCAAAGAGCATGGCAATTCCAAATTCCGTAACAACATAGCGAGCCGCGCTCAGCGTTGACCTGATGCGGTAATTCTCCCTGTTGTGCCTTATGACAATGTTGCTCTGCCCGTTCTGGTCAAGGGACTGCAGAACATAAAGCACCCTTCCACTGCCTGAAAACGCGGCACCTGCAGCGAAGTTAAACTTGCTCTCGTATCCCGAAAGCAGGTCATCCCTCTCATAGACCAGTACGGATGATGCTGTTATATCGATCTTCTCCACGTTCATGATGCTGATAAGCCTTGGTATGTCCTTAATTGTAAGCGGATTTGAAAGTTTAGCCACGGGATAGAATCCGAACAGCTGGTTCCTGTCAACATAATCGTAGAGCTCCCTGGAACCGTAGCAGTAACTGGTTGATATCTGTCCGCCGTTTTCCCGTTTCCTGTCGACCGATACGGCTCCGGCCTCAACGAGTCCGATCACCCAGTCAGAAATTACATTAGTCAGTATGCCAAGGTTCCTTTTTGACTGAAGATGCACAGCGATGGCATCAAAAATGCGGCCCACGTGAAGAACCACAGTAGAGCCATCCTGTATAAGGTTACTCACCTGCCAGCCGATCCTTTCGTGCACCTTGGTGTATTCCTTCTGTTCACGTTCAAGCAGCTGTTCCCCGCTCATTATAACATGCTGTACCTGGTCTACGTGAATTGATGAATCACCGTTGGTAACAGGCATATTGGGGTTTACCTCGGCCACGACAATCCGGGCATTTTTAATAACAGTGTCGGCTACGTCAACTGCAACGCCAAGGCTCATGAATCCCCTTTTGTCCGGGGGCGATGTTGAAATCACAGCGATGTCTATCTCAATGGCTTTTGTTCCGAAAATATAAGGGATCTCTACAAGGTTAGCGGGAATATAATCCTGCCTGCCGTCAAAGATATCCTCATATACCGTCTGTCCGCTGCGGAATGTCTTGAGCCTTATGTTATTCTTTTCGCATAACTTCGCGTTGAATACTTCACCTGCGGCAAAAAGCTGGATTACCTCGAGGTCATAGTTTCTGACTTTTTCAGAGGAGACGATTTCCCTTGCCGATATGGCCGGCATGGCAGGACCGCTTGTAAGAAATATTCTGTTCCCGGGTTCTATCAGGTTAAGCAGTTTATCCGTGCTTATTATTTTACTTTTAAAATCATCTTCCCTGTACATATTGCTTTCCTCTTAAGTTTAATGCTGATTTTTATATTTTTGTATATATCGCCTGCAATTGTTTTAATCCCGGCATCCATGACGTATATATGCACCAGCCTGATGGCATGATAACTGAAACAGGAAAATTTTTCAATAATCATTTATCATGGTAAAATCTACAATGTGCCGGTTACAACAGGTATCCGCTGAGCATCTGTTTAACCGGTTTTAATGCCGTAAACTGCAGGATTATGATGCCCCGGGCATTCTTAAACACCCAGGCCGAAGAAGCATCGAAGTACGGATCAACCCTGTCCGTGTAGCGGGATGGTAATAAAAAAGGGGTCAGAGCCTTTAACATAACAATTTTTTTAACCGTATCTTTTTTTTCTTGACTTCCACAAATGTATGCTTATCTTATGTTTAGATAAAAGGCAGGTGGCTATGAGCAAGGATTTAACCGACAAGCAGCAGATGATCTTTGAATTTATCAGAGAAAAAATTAACGATTCCCATTTCCCCCCCACTGTAAGGGAGATCGGAGACAGGTTTGGCATCACTGTAAAAGGGGCCTATGACCACCTTAAAGCCATTGAAAAAAAAGGTTATATCCGCACAGAGCAGAACAAATCAAGAGCGATCGTCATCCTGAATGACTCTGATAGTGCTGAAACTGCCTCGTCCGGTATAAACATCCCTCTCCTTGGAAGGATTGCAGCGGGTTCTCCCATACTGGCAGAAGAGAATATCGAAGATTACCTCACATTTCCTGAATCTATGTTCACTAATGGCGAATACTTTGCACTGAGCGTCAAAGGGGACTCGATGATCGAAGGTGGCATCCTTGACGGAGACATTGCCATTATTAAAAAACAGAACACGGCAAATAACGGCGAAATTATAGCTGCTCTTCTTGAAGACGAGGCAACCCTGAAAATTTTCAGCAAGGCTGGTAATGCTGTCAGGCTTGTTCCCATGAACAGCGCGTACAAACCTATTGAATGCTCTGAGCTCTCTATTCTGGGCAGACTTGCGGCCGTATTCAGAAAATACTGATCTTTTTTATTTGACACGCTTTATTGCAGGATTATATCCTCATACATTAGAAGAAACCCTGTATGAAAAATATATCCCTGTTTATATTCCTTTTTATCCTGGGCGCCAAGTCTGCAGAGCCTGCGCCCCTGGCTGCTGTTTCATATATTTCATACAACTCCCAGCGGGCAAAGGCAGTCACCCTTCTCCTTGAAAAACACAGCATTGATATTCTTAAAAAAAATGGCTTTGACACAATTGACCCGGGGCTGATAAGCCGCGAGATCGAAAAAAACTCCTGCTTTGAAGAGAAATGCCTGCTGAGGTTTGCCGCCAACGCAAAGATTGCCCTTATGATCAGCGGACACGTCGAGGACAGGGGGGATTATCTCCTGATCACGCTCAATTCCTTCGGCACGGACCTGCCCTTTAACGGCAGACTCATACGGTCTGTAACAAAAAGAATTCCGGTAAACGGAGCTGTTTCGGCGCGCGAGTTCAGCCTTATTTGTGAAGAGATATCGGCTTTTTTCATTGCTTCAACGCTGCGATCATTCACCTTTCCCGTAATGCTTATAAAAAAAAATAGTGGCTACGTTGCGGAATCACCAGTTGCAGGCATATACAGCATTTATTATTCAGAAAGTTCAGGCGGTATAAAAAAAAGCGGCCGCTGCTCAATCACTGATCGCAGGGTTGAACCTGTTGGGTGTGTAATCAGTACAGGCGCCTTTATTCTTACTGATTTTAATTCTCAGGCGGAACAGATTGAGCAATACTACGCGTCGCGCAAACATGAGATCGTCTTTCTTGATACTAATATTTATGACACGCTGTTTATAATGCTAACCACGCCCCTTGCCAGCGCCACAATGCCTTTTGCCGCGCCTGTTTTCGGCTACTACACATTCGGTGACTGGAGCGGTATGGGACTCTGGGCTCTGAATGTCTGGCCATACATCTACCTTGAGACAAAGGGTTTTGTGGAATCGCCCGACAATCTTAAACATGACAGGCTTAATATCAGCAGGGACGACAGGGCTGCATATTACTTCGCCTGGTATATGCTTGTTGCAGGGGGCATGCCGCTTTTTATGGATGCATACGCGCACCATTACCTGGGTAACGCCTCGCTGTTCATTGGACAGCAGCGCTTCCTTGGATCGAACCTCACCGCAGGTTACCTTGCACTGGTCAGTAACGGAGGGGGCCAGTTCTATAAGGGGCACAGGGGATGGGGGTACTTCTACTTTCATCTTAATAACGCGCTGCTATACATGACACTGCGCGAAATTTCGGTTCCTGAATTCTACGACGAAACATCCGATTCTTACAGTAAAGGTAAACGGAACAGTGAACGTGCCCTTCTCTACGGCGGAGCGCTTGCCCTTTCCAAGATAATTGAAATCACTCATACTATTCTATCGGAGACCAACATTGAATGCAGTGAAACAGTTGACCGGTACATTATACCCTCTCCGTTCTTTACTCTCGACAGCTCGGGCTCAACCGTATATGGCCTGAGCCTTACACTCAGGTACTGATACACCGGAAGCATAATCATGAACAGCCCTGAAGAACTCTACAATAAACTGGTCAGGCACATCCGCGGCATGAATAATGCTTGTGTTGCTTTTTCAGGCGGCATTGACAGTACTCTGCTTCTTCACGCGGCTGACGAGGCTCTGGGTGATGCTTTCGAAGCTGTTACAGTACGTGGGATGATGATTCCTTCTGAAGAGACCATACATGCTGCAGATTACGCACGGTCAAATGGATTTAAACATTCGCTTATTGATTTAGACTTCAGCCTTTTTCCTGAATTTATTAAAAACGACAACCTGCGGTGTTATCACTGTAAAAAAGCCATATTCACGGCAATACTTTTGCATTCCAGTTCAAGAAACATCAGTAATGTAATTGAAGGATCTCATACTGCGGACATCAACGATTACAGACCCGGGATGAGGGCGCTTAAGGAACTTGGAATCCGCAGCCCGTTCATTGAAACAGGTCTGGGCAAAAATGATATCATTGAAATATCACGCGCAATAAAACTGCGGGGTTACGACAGGCCTTCGTCCTCATGCCTGGCAACGCGTATTGAATACGGAACATCCATTGACCCGGGACAGCTGTTACAGATCCATACTGCGGAAAACGCACTCAGCAGCCTGGGGTTCCGGCAGGTGCGTATACGCGCACATGGCAGCATAGCCCGCATTGAGGTAGATCCTGGCCAGATATCGCGGCTTCTACAGGATGAATTACGGAGCAGCATTATTACCGCGATTAAATCGGCGGGCTTCAGCTATGCTGCTCTTGACCTCGAGGGGTACAGGCAGGGAAGCATGAATTCAGGAATATCAGGGGTACATGATGAACAGTGACAGGTTAAAAACACTGCTTGAAAACGTTAAATCTGGTGCTCTGAGCATTGATGATGCTGTGAACTCACTCAAAACTCTGCCTTACGAGGATCTTTCTTTCGCCAGGATCGATACACACCGCGCACTCAGGCGAGGCGCACCCGAGGCTATTTACTCTGAAGGTAAAACCCCGGAACAGATTGCGGCAATCGCCCGGGTAATAAGCGATAGTGGACAGATGGTTCTGGCCACAAGAGCATCACACAGCCTATACCTTGAACTTGCCGAAAAATTTAAAGATATTACATGGCACACTCAAGCCCGCATTATAACAATAGGGACCTTACCCGAACCTGACCTCTCGCGCAGGATACTGGTTATTACAGCGGGAACTACAGATATTCCTGCGGCAGAAGAGGCTGCTGTTACCGCTGCTGCAATGGGCTGCTCTGTGGAAAAACTTTACGACGCCGGCATAGCCGGTCTTCACCGCATACTTGACAACATTGATCTTCTGCGATCCGTATCTGTAATTGTGGCAGTCGCAGGTATGGACGGAGCTCTCCCTGCTGTTGCGGCCGGACTTGTAAGCTGTCCTGTTATTGCCGTACCATCCAGCACCGGTTACGGTGCAGGATCCGGCGGAATTGCGCCCCTGCTTACCATGCTTAACAGCTGCTCGCCCGGTGTCGCAGTAGTCAATATTGATAACGGTTACGGCGCAGGGTACCTCGCCGCATTAATTACCGGGAGGAACCAATGAACATTCTCTACTTCGACTGCTTTGCCGGGGTAAGCGGTGACATGATTCTGGGTGCCCTGATAGACTCGGGACTCGACTTTGATCTGTTGAAGAATGAACTTGAAAAACTTGCGCTTCCCGGATATTCACTCTCTGCAGAGAAGGCTGTTAAAAAAGGGATAACCGGCACAGCATTCCGCGTTAAGGTCAGCAATTGCGGCCACGCAAGGCACTACAGAGATATCATCACCATGATAAATTCTTCAGAACTTGATCCTGAAGTTAAACATAACGCATGCTCAATATTTACCCTGCTTGGGCATGCAGAGTCCCGCGTGCACGGCACAGACATAGACTCGGTACACTTTCATGAAGTGGGCGCAGTAGATTCCATTATTGATATATGCGGTGCTGCCATAGGATTAAAAGCTGCAGGAGTAGCGCGTGTTTATTGTTCCGCTGTCAATACCGGGTCGGGTACAGTTAAAACCGAACATGGCACACTGCCTGTACCCGCTCCTGCCACGACGCTTCTGCTCGAAGGAATGACTGCCTATTCTACCGGAACAATGGCCGAGCTTGCCACACCAACGGGTACAGCAATACTTAAGCACTACTGCGGAAAAAGCAGTTCAATGCCGGCTATGAACATAAACACTTCAGGTTATGGCGCAGGAAGCAGGGACCTTGAGTTCCCGAATATGCTTCGCGTCTTCCGTGGATGCATCAATAACGAAGCCGCAGCCGGTGAACAGATTATTGAACTTGAAACCAACATTGACGACATGAATCCGGAAATTTTTTCACGTCTGTTCGATTCTCTTTACGCCATCGGAGCACTTGACGTTGCAGTAATTCCTGCATTCATGAAAAAAAACAGACCCGGCCATATACTTAAAATTCTTACCTCCGGCGAAAACCGCGAGCCCCTGATGGCCGAAATATTCAGGGAGACAACAAGCTCAGGCATAAGGTTCAGGCAGGTCCAGCGCGTTGTACTTGAAAGAAACATTATCGAGGTGAACACAGAATTCGGGATGGTAAGGGTCAAGGTTCATAAATATGAAGGCGAGACTGTTACGGTCTCACCGGAATACGAGGACTGCCTGAGGCAGGCTGTCAAAAACAATGTGGCAGTAAAAACAGTATTCAACGCCGCAATTGCATGCAGCTACCGCGGTTTCTGAAGATTCTCATATTCCGACCGGAGCGTATTGTGAAGCTGCGCAAGTTCCTCCCCGGAATTTATGCCGAAAAATTCCAGAACCTGGTCCTCGAGATAATTGTAGATGTACTTCTTCTTTTCGATACCGCATAACATATTCGCAAGATATACAGCGTATGCGGTCTCACTGTAAGACCTGGAGACTCTTAAAGGGGCATGGTGATACCTGATAATTTCAACAAGGATCTGCGGGAACTTCCATTTCTCAGCTACAAGAGCCCCTATCTCGGCATGACTTATCCCTATGGCAAGTTCCTCCATGACCGTTGAATTGATAATACTTCGTTCGCGGGTAATATACGAAATCTTCTGTATCGTTTTCATATCGATTGCCATAAGTATTATCTGGCCAAGATCATGCAGCAGCCCTGCCATGTAGGCGTTCTCACAATCCCTGATTTTTTTATTTTTTACCAGGATCATCCTGGAATAATAGGCAGTACGATTGCAGTGCTCCCATATCTCTTCAAACATCCTGAATCTGGATTCGAGTATCCTTCTTGCCGTGCTTGCTATAAGTATAGCCCTGACATTTTTAAGTCCAATTTTTAGTATTGCTATGCCTATATCGTCGACCTTGTTAACTGTGGCAAATCCTGCTGAATTTGAAAGTCTGAGCACATCGGTTGAAAGTGCCACATCCCTTTTGATCCTTGACGCAATATCGTCAATTGAGGCATCTTCGGAAGCGCACATGTTTATCAGCTGCATAACATTTTCGGGGAACGTTGGCAATCCGTCAATAGCCCTGAGTATATGTTTTTTCACCGGTGTGGTAATTTCAACCGGTTTAAGCATCAGGGGAATGGTTATTGATGAGACAGTTGAATCCTCATCGCTTGTTATGCTGAACGCAGAGGTGTTAAGCCCCATGCTCTTTATAAACATTATAATCAGCACAAGCCCGAGGCCGGCACCCTCGGTATCATCTTCCACCTGGTCATATATATCGCCAAAGCTTTCACATGCCAAAGCAAGGGCCAGTCTTTTGTTTATCCGTTCCTGCTCAACCGGAAGCATGGCTGCGTTATTCCTCACTGAAATAACAGTTCTGTCATCCTGCGGAATAATATTCAGGTTAACAGAATAATCGCTCTGTACAATATCGCTCCTGATAAAATCAAAATCTCCAATGATTTCTTCTTTAAAACTGGCTCTCCCGGTGCTGTAATCCGAAGAATTGTTTATATCCAGATTCTTTTTTTTAAAATATATTCTTTTGGCATTTGCCTTAAGTGCGTTAACAACAAGTTCACGCACCATCGTCAACAGGGAATTCATAAGGTAAAGCTGGTCGTTACAAATGAGCATCCTGACAAGTATGGCATTTATCAGTATAAGCAGATCATCGGAGGCGTATTTGAACGTTATCCTCACCGGTTCCCTGTTTACAATTTTATCAAAAATTATTTTTTTATGCTGTGTTGTCATATTACCGCTGTTATAAAATGCCTTCCCATAATTTATATAATAAAAATCACACCTGTTTTTATCAACTCAATTTATCCAGTAGCACCGGGGTAATGATAAAAAACAGAAAGGTAAGATTATTTAAGAGAGCTTTATGATATATACATAAACTTTTTACTTCTACTATAGATCGACAAGAATTGGATAAAAAACTTGACTTAATATATAAATAAATTAAAAAAAAATGTCACGGATAAAGAGACCAGGGGGTTTCCATGATATTTTATTTCATTCTTGAATACATTGCTGTGACTACTTTTATGCTTGTCTCTTTTGTACTCTTCAAAGCCATAATACGCAAACCGGTTTCAGCATGGTCCTTAAAAATTGTGCTTAACGCCAGTTTTATTGCATTCTTTATAAGCATCTTCTACACTT
>JAAYBQ010000347.1 GCA_012730035.1 Spirochaetota bacterium | reverse complement strand
GTAATATCTGCGCCATCGGGAGCCGGTAAAACCACTCTGATAAACAGATTGCTCAAATCTGACGAAAATTTTATGTTTTCTGTCTCGACCACAACCAGGCCGATGCGCAGTTACGAAATGGATGGCTTTGATTACAATTTTGTCACTAGGGATGTATTCCTGGACATGAAAGAGAGTGGTGAGTTCATTGAATGGGCAGAGGTTTACGGGAATTACTACGGTACGACCAAAAAAGAGGTTGACAGGATCAGAAAATCGGGCAAAATCCCTCTTTTTGATGTAGATATTCAGGGAACAAAGAATCTGAGAGCCTCACTTGAAGGCGGTGTGTACATTTTTATCATTCCGCCATCAGCTGATATCCTCAGGGAGCGGCTTGTTGGAAGGAACACAGAAAGCGATGATCAGCTTTCCATAAGACTTGCCAATGCCAGGCATGAAATATCCGAATACTCTATATTTGATTATGTCATAGCAAATTATGAAATTGAAGACACGTTTAAAAAAATGATGGCAATTATTACCGCAGAAAAGTGCAGAATGAATAATATGGAATCAACAATCAGAAGTATCCTGGAGGGTTTTAATGATTATACCACTTGACAAATTGCTTATTTACAGCAATAACAAGTATGTTTTCACAAAAGCTGTAATGAAGGCAGTGGACAAAGTTGCAAATATAAATGATTATCCGGAGAGTGACCATAACTGGAAGGTTGTGCCTAATGTGTTAAAACTCTCACTTGAAGAGAAAATCAGGTTTCTATATGACGATTCCGGGGAAATGTAAGATTATACTTGTCGAGTAAAAAACTTGTAATAGTTGGTCCGACGTCTTCAGGAAAGAGTGATCTTGCGATTGAACTTTCCGGTAACAGCTTCGAGATTATTTCGGCTGATTCAGTACAGGTTTACAGGTATATGAACATCGGCAGCGGAAAACCCGCAGCCGCGGACCTTGGGAAGGTTAAGCATTACCTGGTCGACATAGTTGATCCGGATTACCGGTTTACTGCAGGGGATTTCTGTATTTATGCAGAGGCTGCCTGTAGAAATATTATTAATAATAAAAAAATTCCTTTGTTCGCCGGCGGTACGGGATTATATATCGATTCTTTTTTTAAAGGTTTATCAGACATTCCCGATATACCCCTGCATGTCAGGGAGGAACTTATCCTAGAGATGAATGAACGTGGCCCTGAAGAATTATATGCCGAGCTGCTGATGGCGGACCCGGTTTTTGCAGCAAGGATTCACGTTAATGACAGGCAGCGGCTTCTGCGAGGCCTTCAGGTCTTAAGGGGTACGGGCAGGCCGATCTCGGATTATTACAGGGGTAATAAAAATGAGTTTTCGGATGACACGCTCTTCATAGGGCTCTGCCGGGAGAGGGATGATACAGTCCGAAGCATAGATAGCAGGGTTGACAGTATGATCCGGGCGGGTTTTGTTGACGAGGTGCGTGATTTAAGGAGAATGGGTTATTCGTCTGAACTTAATTCCATGAAATCAATAGGTTACCTGGAAATTAATGAGTTCATTGATGGTAAAAGGGACATGGCTTCAACCATAGAACTGATAAAAATGAATACCCGGCAGTATGCAAAGAAACAGATGACCTGGTTTAAGAGAAACGCGCAGATTAACTGGTTCAATCCGTGTGAACGTGAAAAAATAAAAAATAAAATAAATAATTGGTTAAATATAAACTGAGGGGTAATTTTCAATGGCTAAACAATTAAGCAATCTGCAGGATATTTTTTTAAACAGTACAAGAAAAAACAAGACAGAGATTACGGTTTTCCTTATGAACGGAGTGCCGATTAAAGGCAGGGTTGTGAGTTTTGATAATTTTACAATTTTAATGGAAGTTGATAAAAAGCAGAATTTAATATACAAGCATGCAATATCAACGATGGTGCCGGGTAAACTGGTTGCCTTCAGAGATGATGAGGAAATCTGACCGGAGATCAATCGTGATGAAAGCTATCATACAATTAATCATAAAAACCTGTTTGATTTTAATGATTATCTACCTGTTTGTTTTCTGTTTCTACAGGCTCAGTGATGACAGGATAGGCGTTGTAAAAAAAATTTCCACTGGCGAAGTCGTTCTGATATTTAATGACCGGTTTAATTTTATCTGGCAGGGTGCTCTTCCATGGGAGTATAAGCTGGAAATTGTTGATACAAGCACCACGGTTCTAATTAACGCTAATGTCAGTATTCCTTCACTCTCACTGCTAAGTGAAGATATCTATTCTGTCAGTATACCATTCTCTGTCTCATACAGGATTGACAGGCTCAATCCCCCTGACAAATCGTAT
>JAAYBQ010000346.1 GCA_012730035.1 Spirochaetota bacterium | reverse complement strand
TCCTGATACCCTGTTCCACAAAATCCAATCCATTTGGATTTGTTTCACTGCTTTGTGAAATATCAAGTTCGTTCATCTGCTTCTGAGCAGCTGAGATGAAAATGTCACAGGGCGCGCCTTCTTCAATTTGTGTCTTCAGAGTCCCCGAAGAGTCAAAGTTATAGATAATGGTGACCTCAGGTGCTACCTCCTTGTACATTTCGCCAATCTGCGTCAGGGTTTCAGTCATGCTGGCCGCTGCAAACACAATAAGTTCAACAGGTTCCGCAACAGGTCCCGGAGTCTCCTCCTCTGCAGGATCAGCACCCCCGCAGGCAGCAAATGCCATGATTAGTGCCATGATTAGAGCGAATACAGCCACTCTGCTAAATTTTGTTTTAAACATTTTTTACTCCTTTTTTATTTACTTATTTTCAACGCTTTCGCGCCTGGGAAACCTGCTGCTGCATACAAGAACTCTTACCGAGTTATATCCATATGCAAATTGTATTTACATACAACTCGCACCCCTAAAAATACATGCGTTCTAAAATCATTCCGCATGCATTAATAATCCGGCTACTTTCCAAAACCACAATTTGGGAAAATGCACACTGGGCAATCCATACAGAGGCCACCTTCTCCATATTGCGTAAGCTGCTCTTTTGTTATTGGAATATCGGCCATAATATAAGGTAACGCCAAATCAAACATTGTGCGTTTTGCATACATGACGCAGCCGGGAAGCCCTAAGACCGGCCGCTGGTCGCCCGCATATGCCAGTAAAAACATGGCGCCCGGCAGAACGGGAGCCCCGTAGCTGATGATGTTAACACCACTGTTCCTGATGGCTAAGGGTGTTTTATCGTCCGGATCCACACTCATGCCTCCGGTACAAAGCACCATGTCCATGCCCGCATTGAGCATTTCGCAGATTGCGGCAGTTATTTTTTCGTGATCGTCGCTGAGCGTGACCTGACGGGCCACATTGGCGCCAAGCTCGGCAATTTTATCTACTACTACCGGCGTAAAGTCGTCCTTTATCCTTCCGTGATAAACTTCATTCCCCGTAGTTATGACACCTACCCTTTTCACTTTGAAAGGTATCACTTTCATGAGAGGCTGGTCTCCCGCAGTTGCTTTGGCAGCTTCCATCCTATCTTTTTTGATTACCAGAGGAATGACACGTGTGCCTGCAAGTTTGTCGCCCTTTCTTACGGCAAACCCACCATGACGGGTTGCAATCATCATATCGCCCAGAGCGTTGATTGCATCCAGCCGATTGACGTCAATCATGAACAAGCCATCCTCAGCAGCAAAGAGCTCGATTTTACCTTCTTTGGGATCTGTGGCAAAGATGTTTTCACCCATGGATATATCACGCAGAATCACCGCCGCATCATTTTCATGGAGCAGGGTTTCATCGTTTTCCCATATGTATATGTGATCTTTACCGATGCTGAGAAGCAATGGTATATCTTCTTGCCTGATTACATGCCCTTTACGGAAGGCTGCATCCTTTGTTACGCCACGTACGATTTGCGTAATATCGTGGCACAGTACCTGTCCCACTGCCTCTTCGGTTTTAATAAGCTTCATAAAGTTTCCTCCGGCTTGTAATTGATTTTTTGTCTATTTCTTCAAAATCTGCCCTCAAAACACTCTCCAAACGATATATCTGCATATCGCTTAACCTGTTCAGAGAAGCGTTCATAACGCTCAAGGAGATCTCTCCCTTCGGCGGTCAGCTGGCTACCCCCGCCGAACTCTCCGCCGGGGCGTCTGTCAATCAGAGGAAAACCGAGGTTTTCCTCCAGTGTGGATAGCATGTTCCATGCTTTACTATAGGAAATTTGCATCTTTTCGCAGGCACCTTTTACAGTTCCCGTATATTCAATCATGTGAAGTAGCAGGGCTCCGGATTTGTCAAACAGCTTATTTTCTCCCAAAAGAGAGATCTCGACAGATGGACGAAGCAGCTGCTTATTGTGTTCCTCAATCAACTGTTCAAAATCCTCCGGAACATCCACATCCTTCAGAATCCCTTCATCGCTCACATCTATAACCTCTACATCATCAAAGCACTCGTCAATGATGTTGTTAAGGCCTTTTCCGATGCCGTACTCCAAGATCGTATGTATTACTTCGGTGGATAGCAATATAGGATGGCCCTCTTCATTGTCGCATACAGGTTTAACAATGGTAGCACCGGATTCCATAAGCCTCATTATGGTATTTACCGTAAAAAGCGGAATATCAACAGGTGAGAAGAAAGTCCTGTCGCATTTATCCATAATATATGAAAAGCCCAGCTTTGCGGAATCAAGCATCCTGGTGCTGGCGAAGTCTTCATTTCGAATGCATATAACACCTGTTTTGGCAACATGTTTTTCCAGTTCCGCACCACGATATCCGGTAACGAGAATAATAGGAAAGACACCTGCCTGTTGAAAGTTGGCAATGATGCGCTGTACCATTGATATGGTGCCTACCTTTAGCATGGGCTTAAATTCTTCCGTTGCCTCAGGCATTCCTGCCGCTACTATTACCGCTCCAGTTTTCATGTTCTACCGCCACGATTTGTATTAATTTACAACTCGATTTTATAAAATTTGATAAGCACTATGCTTATCGTTTGATTGATTATAGCACATCATTCCAGCAATAGGAAGACTTTTCTGTTACAAATTTAATATCTTCATTTCGTTGATTACTGTTCACATCTAAGTTCCTAAGCATATGTTTTTTCTTTAGTTAACCAAAATCGAGCCCGACGGATCATATTTTTATAACAAATGACAGTTTTGTTATACAAATCCCGGCTTTTATTCTGATTTTGGTTAACGTTAGACCGTGGCTAAATATCAGTGAAATATAAATGGCTTTATATGTGACTTTGCGCGTTTAAGCGAATGTTGTAATTTACCCTATCCGGCGACATTTATACAAATTCTGCGTTTAATTTGGATTTTGGTTAACTATAGAAATAAAATTGTGACAGCTGATAATCTAGTACTCTGTAACATCAAAATGTTGCACAGATACGCC
>JAAYBQ010000345.1 GCA_012730035.1 Spirochaetota bacterium | reverse complement strand
TGAATATTAATTCAGAGGAAGCGGCCAGGATGAAAAAGGAGCTTGAGCTCAGCCAGAACTCGAACATCCGTAAAGTCAAGAATATCCAGCTTTCAAATGACAAGGGTAATGTATATGCCTACAAGGGCGAGGCTGTCCAGTTTCTTGTAGATACAAAAGAGGTTGTTTTTATAGTAAAAGAAATCGGCGATAAAAAAGTTACGGTTTCTCTTCAGAATAACGAGAAGGAACAGATTCTTGAACTTGGCAGCAAGGCCTCAATAATTCTTGATGGTTCCCCGAGGGAGGTTCTTTTAACTTTAAGAGGACTCGCTGAAAGCAGCGCCAACATTATGATTGAACTCGGGCAGCCTCTTGTTGTACAGACTCAGCCCGTAGAGGAAAATACCAGCGTTAAACCTCTGACAGAAGGTGATAACACCAAGGTAATAGCACAGAGTAACAAGAATCTCAAAATTACCTTTGAAGTAAAATTTGTTCAGAAATCATTTATTGAAGTTTACCTTGACGGCAACAGAAAGGCGAAGGGATTTATGCCTGCAGGCTCCGAGGAAAGATGGGAGGCTTCTGAATCGATTCAGTTCAAGATAGGTAACGCAGGCGGCATAAAAGCAAAAATTAATGAAAAGGATTATGTTTTCGGCAGACAGGGCCAGGTCGCGAACAAGGTAATAACCTGGAAAAAGGATCCGGCCAATCCCAACCTTTACCATCTTGAAGTCCGGGACTGGTAGGATGTGTTTTCTCCATCAGGGCTCTCCTATTATATTATCTCCCTGGGGTGTTCCAAGAATCTTGTAGATTCTGAAAAGATCAACGGCGGCATGATCTCAGCGGGTTTCAGTCCCGCAGAATCCGCAGAAGAATCGGATATTATAATCATCAATACTTGCGGTTTTATCCGCGACGCAAAAGAGGAATCGATAGAGGTCATCTTTGACGCGGTTTCTCTGAAAGAGGATGATGCCGATGCTGAACGACTTTTCATGGATCATGGCAAAAGGACTTTTCGTAACTTTAACCGGAAGATAGTTGTGACCGGTTGCCTCTCAAAACGTTATTTCAACGATATAATGTCCGATATTCCGGAGATCGATTTTTTGTACGGCATACCGGACGATAATTTTATTCCCGGCATGTGCGGTGCTTTCGGAATAAAGGTTTCCGGAAGCTCTGAGGCGGGAAGAGTAAAAATCCATAACAGCTACCCCTATTCATACCTGAAAATATCAGACGGATGTTCCAATAACTGCAGTTATTGCGCCATACCTTTAATTCGGGGGCCCCTTGTTAACTTTTCGCCGGGAGGCATAATCCGTGAAGCTGAGCAATGTGTGGATGCGGGTGCGCTGGAACTTAACATTATAGCTCAGGATATAACCTCGTATAATTATGAGGGTATGAATCTGCCGCGGCTTGTTGAAAAGATATCGAAAATTGAAAAACTGCAGTGGATCCGTCTGCTCTACTGTCACCCCGATAAAATAACCGGCGATATAATATCACTTTTTTCTTCAGACAGTAAGGTGGTACCCTATATTGATATCCCTTTTCAGCATGTATCCGCCCGTATCCTTGAATCTATGGGCAGAAAGGGGGACTCCGGAATCTATGCTGAACTGATCGGTCGTATCAGAAAAGCTGCCCCGTCCATCAGGATACGCACAACCTTTATGACGGGTTACCCTGGAGAGAATGAATCGGAGTTCAGGGAACTGATTGATTTTATTTCAACGATGAAACTTGACAGGGTCGGGTGCTTTACCTACTCGCCTGAAGATGATACACGCGCCTGCATGCTGGAAGACACGGTTGCCCAGCAGATCAAGCAGGAAAGATATGATAGAATTATGTCGTTACAGCGTGAAATTTCACGGCAAAAACTTGAAATGATGACAGGCATGGAGCTCGATGTTCTGGTAGAGGAGAGGGTTGACGAAAACATGTACACCGGGAGGACAGCCTTTGATGCTCCTGAAGTGGATGGTGTTTTTTACTTGACCGCAGATATTGATCCTGTTAACACTATTGTACGTGCAAGGGTTACGGATACAACAGAGTATGATCTTTTTGGAGAAATAATTTGAAACTCACTGGAGATAAATGGAATCTGGCAAATTTTCTTTCTTATTCAAGAATAATACTGATTCCGCTGTTTATATATCTTTTGTACATCAAGGATTTCTGGTATGCGCTTATAGTATTTGCAATAGCATCACTTACAGATTTTTTTGACGGCTGGGTGGCGCGAAAATTTAAGCAGGAATCGGAGTTCGGGAAATTTATTGATCCCATAGCAGACAAGTTTCTGGTTATTGCAGCCCTCATCGCTATTATCTGGCTTGATCCATATTTCAGAGTTTATGATTCATGGATGATTGTGGTAATCGTAGGGCGTGATGTACTTATAACTGTCATGAGGTGGCTTGCTATAAGAAGAGGAAAATCACTCAGGACCAGCAGATTCGGTAAGTTTAAAACTGCTTTTCAGATGATCTCAATAGTACTGATTCTAATGATTTATCTGGAGAGGAAATTTCATCTTTTCGATACTCATGTATCAGTCCCATACTGGATTATGCTCGCAGCTACTATATTAACGGCGCTCTCGGGAGTGCGCTATTTAATTACAAACTGGCAGCTCTTTTTTCCAGAAAGAAAAAAAACTGATGAACAGGCGGTTGAATGAAAATCAAGGAATTCCTCTTTACTGCATTCTATGCGGGTTATTCACCTGTCGCTCCGGGAACTGCCGGAACCTTCGTGGCAATGGCTCTTTATATTGTTGAAAATTATCTGCTGGGTGATGTTTTTTATAACAGCCTTAACTACATAAATTTTGCAGCGCTGTTGCTGCTTGTTTATCCCGCTATAAGGCTTTGCGATGAAGCAGAGACTTTCTATAAAACCAAGGATCCGCAGCGTGTTGTGATTGACGAGGTAATGGGTTACTGGACCGGGCTGCTGTTTCTACCGTTCTCCATAACCTATGCAGTTCTAGCGTTTGTCATATTCCGGCTGTTTGATATAATCAAACCTTTTCCGGCAAAGAGGCTCCAGGATCTGCACGGCGGATTGGGAATAATGATCGATGATTATGTTGCGGGTTTGTACACTCTTGTGGTAATGCATCTTATAGCTTATATTCTTGAGATCAAGGGCATTATACTTTTCTGAAAATTCGGGCGGGTGGTATGTATAAAAAAAGGATAATTATATTTTTGCTTCTGGCTATTCTGCCTGTACCGCTCCTTTCCAAAAAAAATGTTAAAGAGGAACAACAACCACTTCCGGTCGAAACCGTGCGCCTCTCCGGTGAGGATAGCGCGCTGATTGCCTCGAGGCTCTCTGTGTCACAGAATTTTGTCAAGT
>JAAYBQ010000344.1 GCA_012730035.1 Spirochaetota bacterium | reverse complement strand
GACCCTGCTTGAAGAATTTATTGAAAGCCTTGAGCCGCGTCAAAGAGAGGGTATATCCATGCTGGATATAGGCACCGGCACCGGCATACTTGCCATAGCCGCGTCACTGCTTGGAATAACAGATATCCTGGCTCTTGACCTGGATCCCGATTCGATCATAAATGCTTCTGAACTTGCAGTTTTAAACAATGCGGGCCCTGTTGAATTCAGGCTTATGGACGCGATGCATCTTCCATTAACACGGCCATACGGGCTGATCACGGCGAATCTTCTACCGGGCCTGCTGCGCACGGTGATTCCATTGACTGCAAAACTTGCCCTGCCCGGGGCACCGGTCATAGTGAGCGGTATAGGTGACGAAAGCATTGACGGGATGGAGGAGCTGATGCGCCATTCCGGGTTTACGCAGATAAGGCGCGTTACATCGGGATGGTGGCATGCGTACCTGCTGCGTTCCTGCTGAACGGGGCCGTGGCGGCAACCGGAGTTTTGCCTGTAAACTGCTAAAAGATCCGGGGGTGACTTGATTTTTTTCCAGTTTTGTCTTAAACTTGAATAAATTTACAGGGTTAATTCCTTAACTATTTTGTAGAATAAAATCATCTATTCTCTGTGTCTCATCAGGGGGCGGAGAGAATTAAAACGATCTTATTGCACTAATAAATTATTCAGGAATAATCACTGATAAATATACCACCTGCTTAAAGGGGTCTCTTTTGCTGAAAATCCTGTCTGAGAGGTTCAATTTTTTTTATCGTACTAAGAGTAGAGTGCGGGCATACTCCTGTGCCATGATTTCTGCATCTCTTCCAGTGCTGCTGATTTTCGCCTCGTGCAGTTATGATTTCACCATAAGCCCGTGGGAGGATGGAAGGATCCCGTATTATCTAAAGGGGGAATTTTCTGATACTGATGTTGCCAATATCAGGGAGGCCATGGACGCCTGGGAGAGCGTCTGCGGCGTGCGTTTTGATAAGGTATCACCAAGGTCAGGGGCTTACAAAATTACCCGGGTAAACGCGAATGAATGGCTTTCGTCAATCGGCGAGAACAATTCAGAATGTCAGATGATATTCGGCAGGTACTATTCGGACGTGGATGTAATTATTCACGAACTGGGCCACTGCCTGGGCCTTATGCATGAGCACCAGAGGCCCGACAGGGATGAATATGTAATTATAGTATGGAGCAACATACTCAGGGGCAAGGAATATAATTTTGACATTATTGACAATCCCCTTTACGTGGAGCAGGATTTTGCTTATGATTATAATTCAATCATGCACTACGCGCCTAAAAGTTTCAGCAGAAACGGCCTTGCTACAATTGTTCCCGTTGACGGGCTCTTTGTAATAGATCCCTCGAACAGCATAACCGAACTGGACGCGGCAAAGGCAAGGGCAATATACGGTCCTCCACTTGAAAATGAGGTAATATATGAATAGCAGTGAAGACTCTTCGAATGAATAGAATCATGCATAAACATGCGGGCACTCTTATCTGCGCCCTGGCTTTTTTTGTTTTGTCTATACCGTTTTATCGCGGCGACGAAAGGTGCGGGCAGCTCTATGCGCAGGTGCAGGAGAACAGCATGCGCCGGGAGATTGATGAATTAAAGTCCAGGATGGATGAACTTGAAGAGGAGAACGAAGAATTAAAAAAACGTGTAGACCTGCTGAGCGCCCTTAAAATCGGAGGGTACTTTGACGTAAGCATATCCAACTACAAGAACAAGCCCAACATATTCCAGATTGGCAACTTTGAACTTGACCTGGAGCATAACTACGATCACTTCCAGGTTGCCGCGGCCCTTGTATTTCACGACGGCGCAGAACTTGCTGTCGGCTTTATAGACTATCACCTCTTCGGCAGCAGGATTTCTCCCAGGGGCAGGCTCTTTCAGGACGAGGGGCTTCATCTCCAGGTCGGCAGGTTCGACGTACCCTTCGGCAACGACTGGTATGAGTATTCCCCTGTAACGCGTACTACGGTTACGCCGCCCCTTACAACAGAGATTATCATGGAGGGCGGGTACAATGACGAGGGTATAAGGCTTCTGCTTAATTACATGTCTGTTAATTTAACCATGTACATGCTCGACGGCATAGAGCAGCAGTACAGCTTTGGAGGGAATTCATACGGCGGCCATATAGGTTTCACACCGTTCAGCAATCCATACGAGCTAAGGTCGCGATCGGTTCCTGTTTTTGAACTCGGTTTTTCAGGCATAATCGACCTTGACCGTGAGGCAAAAACCGCAGAAAAGCTGTTCGCAGCAGATATTAAAACCAGGACCGGGCCGCTTATATTAAGTTCGGAATACTACCACAGGGATAAAAATGCGGGTATAGTACTCTACGGGTACCATGTTACAGCAGGCCTTGATTTCGGATATTTTTCGAATCTTCCGGTAAAATTATACGGCAGGTTTGAGCAGTGTGTATCAGAGGAGATAGTAGCCATAAGCCTTGGAGGGATCGACAAAAATTCGATTACACGGCTTACGGCGGGGATTAATCTGAATATTTCTGACATATCATATCTCAAGTTTGAGTATCTTAACCATATTGACGCGTACGAGGAGTACAGAAGCGATCAGTATTTCAGCAGGACTTTATACTATTTGCAGCTGGTGATAACATTTTAAACGGGTGAACATGGTGTTTAGAAAAATTATTTTTATCGCGGGGGGACTTTTATTATTCTGCCTCTACCTGGCCGCGTCTGATGATGCCGACCCCCATCCCTTTGCCGGTTCTTCGGCATGTTTTGTTGAGTGTCATAAAGCGCAAAAAATTCAGGTTACAGTGACAGACCCTTATAACGCATGCTCCTACATGTGTCTTGAATGTCATAAAGACATGGACAGGCATCACGCTGTTAATGTAAGGCTTAAGGGAAAGGTTTCCGGGGAACTGGTGCTCACGTCAAAAAAGAGGCTTGCCTGCATAACATGCCACAGGCCTGGCAATCCCAGATTCGACAATATATCATGGAAGGCTGAAAGCCTTTATGAGAATATATTCAGTTCAAAGAAGAAGCATAAAACTTATTATCTTGTTACGCGCAACAACGATGGGCAGCTATGCAAGATGTGTCATTAACGGAGGTTGATCAGAATGGCGGAAAAACAAAGACGTATTATACTTATAAACAGGGGTTTCCAGCTAAAACTTATTTTAAAGTTTTTACTGGTGAACATACTCATCATGGTGGTTTTCGGCGTGTCAATTTATTCTTTTCTTAACAGTGAGCTTGACACGGGCCTGCGGTCTGCGCACGTGACGTATAAAAACATAAAAGATATGCTGCTGCCAATTGTTATTACGCTTTCGGTGCTGAGTGTGCTGGTTTCATCAATCATTATAAGTGTTTTTGTAATGTATGCGTCGCATAAAATTGCAGGCCCTATGTACAGGTTTAACAGCGTCCTGAATGATATCAGTGAGAGGAACCTTGGGACATACGCTTCGGTCCGGAGTGGAGACCAGCTGTATGGATGTTCAGACAGTCTTAAAAAGCTTATAGGGAGCATTACCTCTGATGTATCGTCGCTTGATAAAACTCTTGCTGAACTTAAGGGGATGCTTTCAAAAAACGGGATGGATGTTCAGGTGACACAAAAAATTGATGAACTTGAAAGAATAATCAGGCAGTACAGGTTTAAGGGCTGAAAGAGGATTCAGCCGAAGCCAATATATCAGGAGGGTAAAAGGTTATGTATACCGGGAGAATGATCAGGAAGGGGTTTTTGCATATTATCATGCTTTTTCTATTAATGTCCGGCATGCCAAATATTCTTACGGCAAGCGATCTGTCAGATGCCACAGCCATGCGGCAGAAATGCGAGGAGGAGTACAGGGCGCTTGAGATAACGGTAAAAAATTTCGGGAATCCTTTTGTACTGCGAAGGTACGAGGATGCAGGTGTTATGCTTAAAGAGGCCAAGCTCTGTCTTGCCCAGTCCAGGTACAAAGATGCCATGGATATTTATAAAAAGTATATGGTTCTTAATAACCAGATATACAAAGATATATCAGTCGATTATATCAACCGCGCTGAAACCATGTACAACAATACGGCAAAGGAACTGGTCGATTATTATGACAATGAAAAGGTGAGCCATTATTTCAGGCTTGCGAAGCAGAATGTTGATGACGCGAAAAAAGCCGCATCTGCCAATAATTACAAACTTGCCATTGACCTGTGCAGAAATTCAAAAAAATATTCGATTGAATCATACAGGATTGCAGGGCAGCCTGTTCCCGATAAGTATAAAAAGGATATCAGCGATAATAATAAGGAACTTTACAGGGAATAATCAGTAGCTCTGCTCACCAGCAAGCGCGCCGCGGCCTTTTACAGGTGTAAAGTTGTACCCTTTATAAACCGCCGCGAGCGCCCTCTCCACCTCTTTTGCCGTGTCTATGGATGTCTTGTG
>JAAYBQ010000343.1 GCA_012730035.1 Spirochaetota bacterium | reverse complement strand
CGTGCTGGTCAGGTTCAGCCTCGAACTGCGGTTTAATTAGGACCACACCCTCTATACAGTTGAATGTTTCGTATAACTCGGGCAGCACCTTCAGTATGGATATAAAAGAGAGGTCCGCGGTAAAAAAATTTATCCCTTCGCTGAACATCTCAGGCCGGATATCCCTGGCATGGGTCTTCTCCATTACCACGACACGGCGGTCTGTGCGAAGTGAATAGTCCAACTGGTTGTAGCCCACATCAACAGCGTATACTTTTGCAGCGCCGCGCTTAAGCATGCAGTCGGTGAATCCGCCGGTTGAGGCGCCAAGATCAAGCACTATCAGACCATCAAGTTTTATCCCGAACAGCTCAAGTGCGCGGTCAAGCTTCTCGCCCCCCCTGCTCACGTAAAGTCCGCCGGGGCGTTCAACCTCAATCTTTTCTGTACCGGTAATATTGCGGGCCGGGTCACGCACGGTCTCACCGTTTATCCTTACCCAGCCTGCAATTATTTTACTCTTTGCTTTCTCAGGTGAAGGGGAAATACCACTGCCGGCAAGAAACCGGTCAAGCCTTAACCTGGCCGTTTTTTTATCCTTTGTACTCATCTATGATGTTCCTGAACCTGTTCAACAGTTCAACAAGCTCCTGCGAGTCGGAGTATAGTTCATCGGCACCGTTTGAATTTGAGGTTGATATTACATTTATCCCGGAGATGTGTTTAAGAATTTCGTTTATGCCCTCTTTCTGTTCGCGGGCCGCAAGGGATATCTGTGAAGAACGCTCACTCAGGTTAAGGATGCTGCGTGTTACTGAATCACCAGCCGAAGTCTGCCTGTCCTTGTATTGAGCAAGTCCGCTGATTCTTATGTTTATTGCATCCACGCCGCTGATGATTGATTTTATTATTCCCACGGTCTCCCTTATCACATTTATTCCGGTACCGGTTTCGGATTCATTGGCCGCGATAAGGGATGTGATCTCCTTTATGCTCGAAGCTGTCTGGTCCGCGAGCTTGGATATTTCGTCCGCAACAACGGCAAATCCCCTGCCCGCGTCACCTGCCCGGGCAGCCTCTATCGCTGCGTTCAGGGAGAGCAGGTTTATCCTGTCCGATATGTCATTAATCATTCCAACAATATTCTTCATCTCTGTGGAGCTTTTCATTATCCGGCCCACATTCTGTTCCATAACGCCGAGAGACTTTTCGCCGCTCCTTGCGCTTTCGGTTATTTTTATTGTTTCAGCCAGCGACTGTCCGACTATAGAATCCATCGCGGCAATCACCGAGGCAAGATCATCAAGCCTGACCTTGATCTGGTCAACATCCTGGTTCTGCACACCCGCTGTTTCAGCGATATTTTCAATACCGCCTGTAATCTCCTCTATGTTCGCGGTAATCTCTTCAATGGTTGAGGCAAGGTCCCTTGTATTCTGAGAGAAGAGGTCGCTTTTGGATGACATTTTTTGCATCGACTCTGTAATGGCAGCGGTATTCTCGCCCAGAACTTTTTTTATGAAATCATAGCTGCGTATGTTTTTTTCAGATTCCCTGGTAACAAGAACTATGCTCTTGCTGAAAATTCTTGAAATAAGTATCGAGATTATCCAGAATATTATAAAAGAGAAGAGTGTATTATTCAGAAAAATAATAATCTGCTTCATGTTCACATCCGGAACAACAGTCTTCATTATGATAAAGACTGCAATACTTGCCGCCATAAACGCTGTAGTAATTACCGCGAGAAACCTGGGTTCACTGAAAACCACGCAGAGAGCAAGGCAGGGGTAGACAAAAAAGATATAGCTGGACAGGGCAAATTCGGGATTAAGGAAGGGCTCCCTTATGAGCCCTCCGATTACCGCAAGGGAACATACCGAGATCACAATTTTTGAAGCGGCTCCATAATGACCTCTTTTAAGAAAGAAAATACTCACCAGCATTCCCGCAAATATTCCGGGTGTAATAAAGGCGGTCTTTATAAAATCCTCCCATCCGGCAAAGAGCATGCTGAACTGCAGGACAAAAACACTCGCAAGCAGTATAACCTGGAATATTAAAAGGAGCCTGGCCCTGCTGTACAGCAGATAATCGTTCTGATCAAAAACTTCCAGAATTCTGTTCATTAATTTCATTGTGGTTCATCCGGCAGTCAGTATAGCGGACATTTTTAAATTAAAGCCTGATCAATTACAACAAATAAATTATTCTTTCTGGCCGGATAATATCTCCCTGAAGCGGCCTGAACTTTTTTTATGCCTTCTGCGGAATGACACCCTGAACAGCTGCATTCCGTCAATAACTGTGCTGCGCGGTTCTTCGCTTACAACGTCAACATGTTTGAGGATGATCTGTTTAAGCAGATCCCAGGTTTCGACCGTACGGGTATAGATTGTAAAGTCTTCAAAGGAGCCGGCGTAATTTTCAAGCCGGGAGTAGCCATTAATGAGCGCTGCGCCTGTCCTGCGCATATATTCCTCCCTGTCCAGGGTGAATTCCTGCACAAAGAGCGCGATCCTCATAAGCCTGTTTGTGTAGAAGCCAGGTTCTATATCATAAAAGAAGACAAGAAACTGTTCCAGGTCTGCCAGGTCTGAAGCGGCCGTTACAAACTTGATCGCGCCGTCAGATCGGGGTTTCTTCATTACAAGCCCCTCGCGGCAACCGGCATTAAGGTCGAGCACAATCTCTTTTAATCTTTTAATATCTCCGAATGTAAACATTCCAAATGACCTTACGCCGGGCAGGCCAAGTTCAGAAATAACCGAGTAGCGCTCCTCTACCGGAAGAAATGTTCCGTCAGGTTGCATAATGTCGAAACAGAAAAACGACAGCCCGGGCGGCAGGCTACGGTCACGCTTTGAGTTGTATGGATTATCGCCAAGGAACTCCGCGCAGAGAGCAGATCCGGGATACCTGTTGAAAAATTCATCAAATCTGTAACGTCCGCACCACGACTGAACCCATTCAGTTGTATAGGGACAGATCAACCCTCCCCTTGTTATTGCCAGCATTTGTTTTTTATGCCTTCTAATCCTGACGTTGTAGCCGTCCATCTTCTCCTCTGCAAAAAAAGTGCCGCTGCCAAAAAACCGTTCTACACCCTCACTCAGCCTGTAGACGCGGAATATATGCGGATAATCACTTACAACACGCCTGGTCCTTCCGCTGTGAATGAACATTTCACCGCGCGCATGACCATCGCACTTATCCTGGTACCTGGAATAACTTATACCTTTGAACTAGAGGTATTCGAGACCTTTAGCCTTGCCGATCTTCATGACCGGCCCCTGCATGAGAATTTTTTTATAAACTCGCCTGAAGTAAAAATCTCAATGCCCAGTGAATCAGCCATTCTGAAGATACCTTCATCAGCAGAGAGTACAGCGGAGCCGGTCTCCCGCGCAAGAAGTATAACATCAAGGTCTTCAACACTGTCCACTATTCCGCTGCGCATCGCCCCCCTGTACTCATTCCTTATGCGGCGTATACTTTCGGGCGTGTTCGAAATCTCTATGGCCTCCTCTGCTATGCGCAGTCCCCGGTTTATTCTCTCCCTGATATCGGCAATAAAAGATTGCAGTATTGATGCCGGCACCTGCATACTCAGCAGGTCCGGGCCGCGCACAACGGCAATTTGCCTCAGGCCGGTCATAGACTCCTCGGGGGCAAAATTGGATAGTTCCCTGTAGATTGAAGACGGGATAAAAAGTTCTATGGAGAAAGAATTGACTGTTTCTATAAAGCTTTCAATGGCTGAAGCTATGGTGTCGCCGAAATCCTTCTGCGTTACGGGATTAACAAAAATACTTGTGTCAATAACAAGTCTCATGGACTGTACCACCCGGTTTAATAATAACAGGTATCCGGGTAAAAATCAATAAACAGTCTGATTAAATTCCCGTGCAGACTGTTAAAAGGCTATCTTCTCTGGCCTATTGACGAAAGAGCAGTTTCAGCAAAACGCTCACTGTGCACAATGGGTCCTATGTGGCTGCCCGGGAGGACTGCAAGTGTGCATTTAGCACCGCCTTTAACTGAAGAGGGATAATACTTCTCAAAAAAACGTTCACCCTCGCCGGGCGTTACCTCAGCCGGGTCTTTGATTCCGCCATGATCATCGTATTCGAACAATGTATCACCGGCAGCAAAAATTACTGTTATATTTTTAATCCCGGGCAGAGGGAAAAAAGTATCGTCGGCATAAAGCGAACAGTCGCTTACATCCCTGTAACTGCGGAATAGTTTAAAAACTGAGAAGTTACCTGAAATACACGACGAGCATGACCTTCCCGTATCGCCGAACAGCCCCTTTGCCATTCCGCAGCCTGCATCTGTAATATGTGCGAATTCGCCGCGGAATACCCCCAGACCTATGCACGCGCTTTCACATCCAAAACTTGTTGTAAGGCAGGCGGGCCCCGTACAATATTCACCACCCCAGTAGGCAAAACCTGCGGGCGCCATCTGTACCAGGCTCGTAACGCAGCCGGGATAGGCGTGGGCCAGCCTCCTTGAGAGAAGAGCTCCATGGGACCATCCGGCCATAGCCAGTTCAGCCTGTATGGAATCCTGTGCCGGATTCTTTACAGCCTGTCCGTTTATACTGACCGGCATATCTGTAATTGCAATGTGATTTTTTACTGCAATATTCATCTGCGCCAGTTGATGCCTGACCATCTCCATCAGTATGACCTCTTTACCCCTGTCGCCGCGCCAGCTGCTCTCTTTTCCGAAGGGTGTGTCGCAGACGGGTATTATCACAATCCCCGATTTTGACATGGCGGCAAGTTTTGAAGTCAGCGGGTAGCCGTCATCAGCACGCTGGGAATGGCCGTGAATAAAAACGATTACATCACCCGCTGTTTTTCTGTTTTCAAGGTCAGAAGCCTTTTCGTCACCGGTACGGAAATCGAGCACAAGGCAGAAGCCCCTTAACGAATCGCCGTTAAAACCGATAGTAAACTCTGTTACTGCCGGTTGTTCCGGAATATCGCGGTTATTTGCAGTGAGCAGCGGCGACGGGTTCATACCGCATATAAGCATGGCAAGCAATATAAACAGGGAGAGCCCCGGTCTTCGTCCTTTCTGTTGCGCAGGTATATTCATAGTATATTTTCCTCTGGTGCGGCGGCAGATAATGTGTATGCTGCATACCCGTAAAAATGGTCAGTACAGGTACGGCAACATCTTAAAGGTGGCGGCGGATTTTTCATTCTGTCAAGAATAATATGCATGCGGCAGTACGGGTTTTTTAAGCAGGATTAATCCTGCTCATTAAAGGTTTGCTTAAACGTAAATATCGGCGGCAGTAATTTTATTTATTCTGAATATTCCTGCTTATGTTAAGCACCCTGCGCATAAGTTTTACCGAGATGGTAATAAACTTTTTCTGTGCCGGGTCTGTAATTGCCGTGGCAAGCTTTCCGGCATCCCTGAGAGAGATATCCGCTTTGTTGAATTTACGGTTAAATATAAAGTACTGCGATTCGGTAAGTTTGAGCATACAGGCATTATACCCGGTCGGCGTTTTTTTAAATCCCGCTGACAGTATGCCCGGTATATCCTTATCATTAGCGCTGTCGTCATCAAAGAGATAAAAATCGGCCAGGCCGTTATAGTCTGACTCGTCGCGGAATTTTTTTACAGCACCCTCCCGGTCTTTAATATAGAATATATGGCCGGGCACAAGACTGTTCCTGACTATAAAATACTGCTTCGAGTAACAGCCCGATAAATCTTTGCCGCCGGCAACCAGTTTTTTATTTGCTATATCGTAATTGGAAATAACCATAAGCGATATATGATCATCTACCGGCATAAATTTGAACAAAATTGAAAGCATCCTGTCACCAGATACGGGTATATCAAGCACCTTCTGATAATTCACAGATAGGTCATTGTAGAGCTCTGTAAAGATCTGCAGGTAATCACTTTCTGAAAAAATAGTGTCAAGGCCGAATGGTACCATAAAATCAAGGTATATGTTGTTAACAAAGAATTCCCTGCTGAATAGAAGTTGTGTATCGCTCTCCTTTACGCCGGTTGTGATGCTGTATCTTTCTGGGGCTGAAAAGAGTACGGAACAAAGCATGATCGTTAAAACAGCTAAGGTGAACCTGGTCTTCATCAGTAATGCTCCGGAATATTTTGATTCTATACAGATATATTGTTAAACAAGGATTATTTGTTACATAAATATTGGTCAGAACCGCATTTTATTGAAGACGGCAGAATATTCACCTTGACAGCGGCATAAACAGATGTATAGCCGTATAATATAAAAGGATCATTGCCGTAAATAGTCACGCAATTTAATTTAATAAATACCCGGTTTTAATCTTCACAGATCATAAACTCCGCAGGGAGCTATAATAAAAGGGGTACTCTCATGGCAAAAACAACATTCGGTACTAACGGGCAGAAAAAAAACAGGATAGCCTTCTGCGGACTATATTGTGAAGAATGCGGCAGGTACGAAAGGGGTAAATGCCCTGGCTGTTCCATGAACGAAAAAGCCACGTGGTGCGCGGT
>JAAYBQ010000342.1 GCA_012730035.1 Spirochaetota bacterium | reverse complement strand
TTGACGATGAAACCGAAACTATTATATTTCCGCCGGTAGTATGCCTGGTCCATGTATCCCTGACAGTTTTTTCAGTTATTGATGAAATACTCTGTCTGGTTATAGAGGCTCCATATCCCTTCCCGTTAAATACAATCTCCCTGAGTGCTGACATACCCTTTGCTGCCGGATCGTCCATCTGCCTGCGGTGTTTTTCATAAACATGTCCCGCAGAATATTTTACACTATCCTCGTTAAAAAGAGGATTTAAAACCAGATCGCCTATAATGTCAAATGCAAGACCGGTGTGCCTCTCAATTACCTTCACACTTATTGTTATACTCTCCCATCCGGCATCTACAGAAATGCTTCCTCCGGCAGATTCAAGTAAATCGGTAAGTGAATCACCAGGATAGCGGGATGACCCCGACAGAAGGAGTGTACCGGCAATAACTTCGGACAATCCTGCGTTGCTCCCGTCCTCAAAGAGCCTGCCGTACGATAACGAAACAATGATCTCAGACCGTGGAAGTTCATCGGAAATTGTAAAAACTTTTACACCGTTATCAAGAGTAAAGGATTTAACCTCGGGTATCAGCAGATCTGCGCTGCCCGTACCGGCATGAGGAATAAAAAGAACGCAGAATAGCGCCATGGACAAAGCGGCTGCTTTAAGCACGGCCTGTTTTCGAATTATCATTTATTCCCCCTTGAATCCCTTAAAATCACCACAGTCCTGTTGTCATCTTTTATGTATTTATCCATTGCGCCCCGGATCATATCGATATTTATGCTCCTTATAGTATCAATATATGACACAAGATACCGCCAGTCCCCCAGAACGGTCTGGCAGTAACCCAGCTGTCCCGCGATACCCTCGTTATCATCGAGCATAAAGAGAAACTGCGACTCTGACATGTTTATAACCCGCTCAACCTCTGATGCTTTCATGGTGTCCCTGAATTTTTTCAGCTCGGAATAAATCTCCTGTTCAAGCTGCTCGGGCTTTACACCTTCAGCAGGTGTGGCGTATATTCCAAAGAGATTGTCATACCTGGCACCGGGGCCGCCGTTCCATGCATAAATATTGTTAGCCAGTTTTCTCTCAATTACAAGGCTCTTGTAAAGCCTGGAGGAATCGCCAGAACCGAGTACATAAGCTATTATGTCGAAGGTAAAATCTTCCATGGAGGGTGCTGTCGGTTTTTTCCACGCTATAAGCAGCATGGGACGTGACGTCATGTACATGACTGATCTGCGTTCCCCCGCCTGTTCAGGTTCAATTATCTTAATGCCACCCGGTTCAGGCCTGGATTGCATGCTTCCGAAATATTTATCAATAATACTGAAAGTTTTTTCAATATCTATTTTACCAACAACGGTTATTGTCATCCTTGATGGGATATAGTAATCCCTGTAAAACCTTCTGACATCATGGATCGACATGTATTGCACATTCGACCTCCAGCCGATGACCGGGTGCCTGTAGGGATGCGCCATAAAGGCTGTGGCATAAAGGTTTTCGTACAGCATTCTCCCGGGATTTGATTCGTATGTAAGCCTCTCTTCATAAATATTATCGCGTTCCATGTAGTATTCTCGAAGCACCGGTTTTTTAAGACGCTCGGATTCGACCTGCGCCCAGAGCTCCAGCCTGGATGAGGGGAGCTGCACCACATAGCTTGTCATGTCCTTGGAGGTTCCCGCGTTAAAACCCACACCTCCGTTTATTGAGTAGACCATGTCATACGTATTGTTATCGCCAAATTGCGCATGCTGTTTCTGTAGAGATTTCAGCTCGCTCTCAAAACGTGGTATCATTGCATTACGGGGATCTTCAAGCCTCAGTCTGTCAATGGTCTCGCCCACAGCCTCGATCCTGTTAAGAATCTTTTTTTCAGAGGAATAGTCCTTTGTGCCGAAATTTTCGGTCCCCTTAAAGAGCATATGTTCAAGTACATGTGCCGCGCCGGAAGTATTGTAGCTTTCATCAACTGATCCGGCCCTGAAGGATATCTCAAGGGCCACCGTGGGTGAATACCCCCTGTTCATCAATAGAACAGTAATGCCGTTGGAAAGTTTTCTTTCCACTACATTGTTCTTCAGGTACCTGCCGGCCATATTTATCTCTGACGGGTAATTCTCACCTGCCGTAAAAAGAACAATCAGCGATAATGCTGCGATGTAAAATTTTCTCATATTAATCCTTCTCTTTTTCCTTGTCACGAAGTATCTCCTCGGCCAGTATCTTCAGTTTGGGGTGAACCTTTACTTCAATCTCCTGCGCCTCCGGCGATGATGCCTCTTCGGCCTGCTGCATTATCATCTTCTTAAATGCGAACATCATGCGTGAATTAATTTCCTCTATTCTGTCGCTGCGGTTAATCATCCTGTAGAATTTAAGGGCGATCAGGGGCTGCTTTTTTTCATAATAGTAAAAATCCGCTATCCTCATTATACCGTCGCCGTATCTGGTGCGGACAAAAAGCTTCATAGCCTCATTTATCTCACCCTGGTTAAAAAGCTCGTTCCCCTTTCTGATAAGGCCCGCTCGTTCCTGGCTATCCATTTTGCTCCTCGCATCAATATTTATGAAAAACCAACTGTCATAATCGCCGCGTACCATAAAAAACAGCATGCTAATTCTGTATAAAAAGAGTATATGTTGTTAAAAAATTCCTGGTATCCCTTTAAAAACAGGCATTCACGGAACAGATAGAGCCTCTTAAAGAGTTTTTACGTTAAAATATATGAACATGAATTTAAACTTGAAAATTTAATCTTGACAAGGTTTTTTCTTAAATCTCATCCTATAAGAGCTTTTTGTCAACGCAGATTTAATGGAGAATCAAATGTATCCAATATTATTCAACTACAAGATTATCACAATCGGCACATACGGCCTTTTACTTGGATCAGCCTTCTACCTTGCCTTCCTTCTTATGGAACGGGAATTTAAAATTCACGGCAAGGACCCGGACCTGGCATACAAGCTTCTTATAGCAATAATACCTTCTGCAATTATCGGCGCCAAGATATTCCATATTTTCGACAACATATCCGAATTCTTCAAAGATCCCGCGGGAATGATCTTTTCAGGAGCCGGACTTTCAGTTTACGGAGGATTTCTGCTCTCATTCGCTGTGGCAGCTGTTATTATTCGCAAAAACGGAGAAAGAATACTCAACATATTCGATATCGCTTCACCGGCCATGGCTCTGGGCTACGGCATTGGGCGACTTGGGTGCCACGCTTCCGGAGACGGATGTTTTGGTATTACCACTGACACGATTTTCGGGGTATCCTATCCCAACGGACTTGTGCCTGTTTCAAATAATGTCTACCCCGCACCTCTCTTCGAATCTTTTTTTTCATTCGGATTTTTTCTGGTGCTGCTGCATCTCCGCAAAAAAGGATTTAAGGAAGGAACAGTCTTCTTTATTTATCTCATAATGAATGGTGCATCGCGTTTTTTTGTAGAATTTATAAGGCGCAACCCCCCGGCCATGCTTGGACTGACTCAGGCTCAGATTATCGCACTTGCTTTCATGGCAGCTGGCGCCGCGGGAATATTCTATACCATGAAGAAAAATAACGTACAGGCTGCGCAGTAAAATAATTATTGCGTACAGCCGAAAGTTACTGCAGGGTATAATTCATAAATAATGATCAGAGCAGGATTATGAATAACCGGAAAGTTCAGGCACCGAACCGTCAGTATTCCAAAAAAAGTCCGTTAATGGCTTCCCGGAAACATTTAAATATATATGATACACAAATGGGGGCAGTATGAATAAACCGACAGGCGATGAACGTGTATTTACCGCTAATACACATATCATAAACTTCGGCACCTGGGTACCGGACGAAGTAATTGACAACGGAACAGTTCTTGAGCCTCTATTCACATCTTTATCTCTAAATCTGAAAGATATGATCATGAAAACCGGCGTGGAACAGAGATTCAGATCAGATGATTCGATAACCCCGCTCGATATGGCCGAACATGCAGTCAAAGACCTGATGAACAGGCCAAACACAAAAGATATAAAGATTACAGAAATTGATACAATAATATATGCATCGGTCACGCGCATGATGGCGGAACCTTCCACCGCAATAATGCTGCAAAACCGGCTCGGAATTGAGTCTGCTTTCAGTTTTGACGTATCAAATGCCTGCCTGAGCTTTGTTGACGGCCTGATCATTGCTGATTCACTCATAGCTACTGGTAGATCAAAACTTGCGCTCGTTGTTTCAGCAGAAAAAGGCGCCCGTGTTGCAGAAAAAAGTTTAGAGGCTATACAGAACAGGGAGGCAGGGATGGAATGCATGGCAGCCCTTACCCTTGGTGACGGCGCTGCTGCTGCTCTCGTTTCTGCAGAAAATTCAGAATACAGGAGTATTCTGGCCTTCCGTGCCTTTACGCGTGCAAGCAGATCCGCGTATGCTCACTGCTGCACCCTTCCGTCAACTTATGAGCCTATGAGAACCGACTCGGCCGCAATGTTTGAAGGTGCACTTACAAATTATCCCCCCATGCTCAAATCTCTTATTAAAACACTGGGATGGGAGATTGATGACATAGAAGCACTTGTGCCTCATCAGGCCAGCCTTAAAATAATCGAAACCGGCCTTAAAAGCATAGGCTATCCGATTGAGAAAACCAGGATTACACTTGACCAGTACGGCAACATGGCATCGGTTTCTGTACCATTCACTTTAAGCAGACTGCTTGACCATGACATGCCCGCTCCCGGATCAAAAATTGTAGTGGCAGCATTCGGATCAGGTCTGTCGTTTTCAATGCTTGCGATGGAGGTGATATGAACAAAAAACAGGAAACCGGACTTTTAAAATCAGCCCGTGTGCTTTTTTACATAATCTCAGTACTATCCATAATCGCAGGTCTGAACTACGTTCTGCGGGGTGATTTAATGCCTTACCATTACGACTACCTGGGCAAAAGCAAAGCCGAGATCGATACCAGGACACTCACACTGCTCATTTCGGCCGCAAGGTTAATAGGCAGCATGATGATCAGCCTTGGTGCGACTTTCGCGTTATTAACATGGAATATGGGTAAAACCGGTTCCGGATTACTCACTGTCATGACCGTTCTTGCAATACCGCCCCTTGCGGTTTCGTTTTACGTCGTCGTAAGTATCGGGGAGTTAATTCCGCAGGCACTTGTGGGTGCGCTTATTCTCTTTTTTATATCAGGTTTACTGATTCTATGTAAAAATAATAAAAAATAACCGCATCCTTAAATAAAACAAGGGGCTACCAGAATTACTGAGCAGCCCCTTGACAATTTACTTTGCATAAACCTTAATTCCAGGAAGAATGCCGGTTATGCGGCAATACTACTTGATATTGTATTTCTTTTTGAATTTTTCAACCCTTCCGGCTGTATCCATAATTTTCTGTTTCTTGGTATAAAAGGGATGGCAGTTTGAACATACCTCAACCCTCATATCCTGAACCGTTGCCCTTGTATGTATTTCATTACCGCAGGCACATTTAATTACTGTTTCCTTATACTCAGGATGAATTCCCTGTTTCATTTTATTAAAGTCTCCTATATGGTAAAATTCAGAAATCTTCAGACCTATGAATTCATGGCCTTGAAAAAAGCTTTATTGTTCTTTGTAGCCTTCATCTTCTCAACGAGCAGCTCCATTGCTTCTGACGCACTCATTGATGCAAGAGCTTTTCTTAATACCCATAATTTATTAAGTTCCTCTTCGTCAAGCAGTAATTCTTCTTTCCTGGTGCCAGATTTATTAATATCGATGGCCGGGAAAATGCGTCTGTCAGAGAGTTTCCGGTCAAGATGGAGCTCGCTGTTACCCGTTCCCTTAAATTCTTCAAATATTACCTCGTCCATCCTGCTTCCCGTATCAATCAGGGCTGTTGCAAGGATAGTAAGGCTTCCGCCGCCCTCAATGTTCCTTGCTGCGCCGAAGAATCTTTTGGGTTTATGCAGCGCATTTGAATCGACACCACCAGAGAGTATCTTGCCGCTAGTGGGTACTACCTGGTTATAAGCACGGGCCAGCCTTGTAATAGAATCCAGGAGTATAACAACATCCATTTTCCTTTCTACAAGACGCCTTGCCTTCTGTATAACCATGTCAGCAACCTGAACGTGCCTTGTGGCCTGTTCATCAAACGTGGATGAAACCACCTCACCCTTGACAGATCGCTCCATGTCGGTAACCTCTTCAGGACGCTCATCTATAAGCAGCACTATAAGGTAAACCTCCGGATGATTTTTGGTTATGGCATTTGCAATCTTCTGCAGCAGAATGGTTTTACCCGTTCTTGGCGGTGCCACTATCAGGGCCCTCTGCCCCTTACCGATAGGCGTCATGAGATTCATGATCCTCATCTCGATTTCATTGCTCTCGCTTTCAAGGTTTATGCGCTGGTTCGGGTAAAGAGGTGTAAGATCATCAAACATTACCCTTCTGTTGAGGTTTTCAGGATTCTCAAAGTTGATTGCCTCTATCCTGAGCAGGGCAAAAAACCTTTCATTGTCTTTTGGCGGCCTGATCTGTCCCGCGACTGTGTCACCTGTTTTAAGGCCGAAAAGCCTGATTTGTGAAGGAGAAACATAAATATCGTCAGGCCCAGGTAAATAATTATAATTAGGGGAACGAAGAAAACCATAACCGTCTGCAAGAATCTCAAGAACGCCGCTGGCAAAAATAAGCCCCTTCTGCTCGGTTCTTCCCTTGAGAATCTCAAAAATCAGGTCCTGTTTTTTAAGGCCGGAAATGCGTTCAAGGCCCATATCCTTGGCTATGGAATAAAGTTCATTTATGGTTTTGGCCTTTAATTCACCAAGGTCCAGTTTATTTTCATAATTTTCTGTACTCTGTTTTCCTGTGACAGGTTTCTCTTCAGCGATTATGTCATCAGGAAATTCATCCACGTTGCTATTCATTTCTCCAGTTTTTGACATAGATAATCCTTATATTTTTTTAATTTTTTTGCCGGGATAAAAAACCAGAAAATGCCTCTCATTCTGAATCTTACGCAACAATTATGTTTGATTGTAAAAATTAGCGAGAATTCCGGCGTGCAAATTCGATAGGCACATCAACTTAAAATACTAAATAACTAACGCAAAAAAACTGTCAACAAAAAATAAACAATTATTTGGATTTTTGTTTTTTTGTCTCATTAATCCCGAACTTCTTTATTTTAGAGGCAAGGGCCTGTTTTGAAATTTTAAGGGATACTGCAGCTTTATCATGTGCTGCATTATTCCTGAGAGCCTCAACCAGCATGTGTCTTTCTACTGAATCGATTATCTCCTGTAAAGATTTACCCCTCAGATCCACTCCGGGTATTTTAAATGAATTATCAGCCTTGCTTTTATTATCAAAAAAAATAAGAAAACCGGATTTCTTTCCGCTGCTTAAAAGCGGCACTTTTTCATAGAACAGCTCAAGTTCAGAGTTGTAAAAATAGAGGTCATTGTCATTAATTTCTGCAAAAAGTTCATTCTTTGACGGGTCGCTCAACAGCTTTTCAACATGCTTCGGGTCTACCTCTTTTTTCAGCTTTTCGGTAAAAATGTCCTCAAAATGACTGTTATAAAAGATTGTTGACCCATTGCTGTTCAGGGCATAAAGGGCGCGCGGAATATGTTCAAGGATAAGATATATCATCCATTCGAGCGCCTGGTCCTCCTGCTGTTTCCTGATCTCGGCTTCGGGTGCACTGCCCCTTGAAGTATCGCACGCAGAGAATAGCTGCAGCCTGCTCCATGTACCCTGCTCTTCACCGAAAATATTGATTACAATGAATTCCTTTATTTTTCCATAAGGAAGCAGGTCATCAAAACTCATCCTTGCGGCCAGGCGGGTAATAAATTCATCAATCTTGAGTTTTTCAACACGCTCTATATCACTAAGTTCGGCTATTACATTCTCTTTGCGAAGTATCCCGAGAAGCATCCCTCGTTTGGAAACAACAGGTATTACAGGAACATCATGCAGATAAAAAAGTCTCACCACATCTTCAGGACGCTTATTCTGGTGATCAAAGGGATTTTCCTCAAATTCCTTTGTATCACTTTCCGTATTCCTGTTATCTTCGCTCATCAGATCCCCAGTACATCATACATTGAATATAATCCCGGCCCCTTGCCGGCAAGAAATTCCATCGCAGCAACAGCCCCACGGGCAAAGGCTTCACGTCCCGCAGCCCTGTGTGTCAGCTCAATCCGCTCATCCATTCCAACATAGAAGACGGTATGCTCTCCGATAATATTCCCGCCCCTCATGGCGTGCATTCCAATTTCGCTTGAAGTCCTTTCACCTGTAATACCCTCCCTTCCATTAACTGTCCGGGCGGATGAAAGCCCCTTCATGTTCTCCTTGACGACCTCGAGCAGGCGTTTGGCGGTTCCCGACGGAGCATCTTTTTTAAACCTGTGATGCGATTCAAATATTTCAACATCGTAATCCGTTGTAAGGGCGGATGATGCAAGCTCTGTAAGTTTAAAGAGAAGGTTTACACCAAGCGACATGTTGGGTGAAAAAAGAACAGGTATCGTTGCTGAAGCATCCCTGATCGCGTTGATTTCATCGGCATTAAACCCCGTTGTTCCGATAACAAGTGGTGTTTTTGAAGCTGCTGCCTGCTTTAAAAGTAAAAGTGTTGCAGCAGGTGATGAAAAATCAATTACGCCATCAGTCTTTAACAGCGCAGCCTCATCAGACACCGTAACAATACAATCTGCAAGACTGTTATTTACAATACCAGTGGCATTCATGCCACTGTATTTTGATCCTGCAGCATCAAATGCCCCTGCAAGTTTATGACCACGCTCTACTGCGATATTAAGTATTGCAGCCCCCATACGACCGCCTATTCCGCAAATTCCGATATTCATTTAAGTTTTATCCCGTATTCAATAAGAGTTTTTCTGAGCGAAGCCCTGTTCTCTTCGCTTATAGGAGTCATGGGCAGTCTTAGCCCCCCCTCACACCTGCCCATCATCTCCATGGCAGCTTTTACGGGGATGGGATTTGTCTCAATAAACATTGCACGGCAGAGAGGAAGTATTTTGTAAAACTGTTTTCTTGCCTCTTCAGTTTTGTTTTCATTAAAAAGCGTCACAACCTTTTTAATATCTGCCGGTATAATATTGGACAGTACTGATATTACACCTTTTCCGCCTGCCGCAAGAAGAGGGAGCAGAAGGTTATCATCCCCGGAAAGAACTGTTATTTTATCTCCGCAAAGTTCAATAAGACGCATCATCTGTGTAATGTCACCCGATGCCTCTTTCATGGTTTTAATGTTATCCGTTCTGTTAACAAGCTCCTTTACGCTTTCCGGAAGAAAATTTACACCGGATCTTCCGGGTATGTTGTATAAAATTATGGGTAATTTTGTTGATTTTGAAATTGCCTCGTAATGGGCAATCAGCCCCCTCTGTGTCGGTTTGTTATAATATGGATTGACTGAAAGTACTCCATCGACTCCGGCATCTTCGGCCTGTTTTGTAAGCCATATTGCCTCATCTGTAGAATTGGCACCAGTACCGGCAATTACCTTTATCCTGGAATTTACAATTTGTACGACTTTGCGTATAAATGCATCATGCTCCTCGAAAGATAGCGTTGGAGATTCACCGGTAGTACCAACCGGAACTACTCCGTCAATACCTGCTGCAATCTGGTCTTCAATATTTTTTTCGAGTGCTTCCCAGTCAATACCGTCATTTTTAAATGGAGTTACTATAGCTGTAAAGGTTCCTTCAAACATATCCGCATCCTGAATTATTATAGTATTTTTTTCTACCTGGTTTTACTTTTTTTCTTTTTTGTTGCAGCGGGCTTCTTCTTTTTATCTGAAGCCCCGGCCTTTGCAACAATTTTTCCAAGTTCCAGGTCAAACTTTTCCCTGTCAAATTTACTGTCAGGGAAATCATCATTAAACATGTGCAGTACCAGGAACCTTACTGACTTAAGCAGGTCCTCGGAAGACCTGTATGCATATACCTTGATCCACTCGTCATCTGTAACAATGAGAATCCTGACCCTTTCACCTTTAGCGAGGACCATCCCATTCCTTACAGTCTCTTCAAGAAGAACGTATTCCTGGTATGATCCGTTATCCGACTCGTACACCTTCAGCTTTTGAACCTCTTCATCCGCGATAAAAGAGCTGCAGCTTGAGACAACAAGAAGCTGGATCAGGGTAAAAAACAGCAGTATTTTCTTCAAACATATACCTTTATATTATAAAATGTTGAACAAATGTGGAACCTGTACTTTTGCTCAGATTATGAACTATTATAAAAAACCTGTATGGAATTGTTGTCAAGAAATATTATGTCCTGATATTAACAGGCTACATAAGAAGAGGAAAGTTCGTGGCTTTCAACGTTAAAAAGGCTGTCCCGAAACGGAACAGCCGAAAGTAACGCAAATCTTTAATGTTAGATTGTTAAAACAAATCCCGTAATAGGAACTTCCTGCGAAATTTCCGATTATTTACTCACCTTGAATCAGGATTATTTCAAAGCTTTCTTAACCTCTGCAATAAGGCTTTGGGGATCTACGGGTTTCTGCAGCACACCGTTGAATCCCTGCTTGTTTATATCAATATTCAGGTCAGCCGCGCGTCCAACACTGCTCAAAAGGTAAAGGGGGACATTCTTATCCTCTTTTCTGATCATCTCTGCAACTTTTGACCCGGCATCAACTTTCTCCATCATCATATCGCAAAGCACCATATCGGGTTTTTCGCTTTTAAATTTCGCCACACCATCCTGCCCGTCAGTTGCAGTAACAACAGTATAGTTTTCGGACTTCAGAACAACTGTTACGGCTTCCAGAATATCAGGATCGTCATCTATTACGAGTATCTTCTTATTAGACATACAGTACTCCTTAATTATTTGTTCTTTTAACAGAAAGCATATCATTCAGCCAGTTCTTCAGAAATTTATATGCTTCGTTGAAATTATTTTCAGCTTTTAAGGTCAATCCCACTTTAAAATCCCATTCGTACCCCCTGATGCCCAACACATAAGCTTCAAGCCTGCGGTCATATAATTCCGCACACAGGGCAAGAACAGACTGCGGAGACATTGAATGCGTCGTAAAGGTAATTTCGGCCGAAGGCTCAATCCTTACAAACGAAAACGGTTCCCCGGCATCAAGTGATGCGTCGACAAATACAACCATATCGTTCTCCGCGACAGAATAAGCGTCCTCTATATTCAGCTGATAATTACAATCAGTTACAACACCTGGAATTTCCTCGTTTTCCAGACTTTCTATTATGGCGGGTCCCAGGCCGTCATCCTGACGGCCGGGATTGCCGAAACCATATACTAAAATACTTTTATCGTTCAAAAAACTTACTTCCTCTTCTGATCAAGAAGATTGCCGTCAGAATCCACAAGAGAAACTTCAAGCGGCATCTGGCCCAGCGCATGAGTTGCACAACTCAGACATGGGTCATATGCTCTTATTGCCATTTCGACCTTGTTCATCATACCTTCAGTGATTTCCTTCTGGCCGGTGAAGTTTGCTTTTGCAACATAGTTAACCGCATTATTCATTGGTATATTGTTGTTTGTTGTGGAGACTATCAGGTTGCCCATCTCGATCTGGTCAAGGTCATTGATCCTGTAGTGGTGGAACAGTGTACCCCTTGGCGCCTCAACAAGACCCACTCCCTCTTTCTTCTTCTTGCCCTTTGTAACAAGGTTATCTTTCTGGAGATCCTTGTCATTGAGCAGGTCCCTTATAACCTCTGCAGAGTGAAGAAGTTCGATAAGCCTCGCATAGTGCATGTGCATCGACATGTGGTTCGGCTTGCCTTTGGTGTATGCCTTGTAAATTTCAAATTCCTTCTGTGCAAGAGGAGTCGGGATAAAATCACAGGTGTTAAGCCTTGCAAGAGGACCAACAGTGTACCAGCCCTTGTCCATACCCAGTTTTCTGATGTAGGGGAACTTCATGTAGCTCCAGTTCTTAACCTCTTCACCTATAATCTTGTAGTAGTTCTGGTAATCCACGTCGTTGATTATTTTTTTACCGTCAGCATCAACGCAGCGGATAACGCCATGGTAAAGATCCATCGCACCATCCTTTCTTACAAGTGAAAGGTGTGCTGACGGGAATACCGCAAAGTTGTCGATATAGTCTTTATTTTTTGCATGGAATCCCTTGAAGAAATCAAGAGCTCCCTGCGCCCATTCAACCATCTTGTCTGCATTAAGCGGATCCGGTCCCTTGAGGAACTTGTCCCTTTCAGCTATCGAAAGGTTCTTATTTATCCCGCCGGGTATTGCGCCCGTTCCGTGAATCTTCTTGCCAGCTGTAGCAAGAATCAGCTCCTGTCCGAATTTTCTCATCATAACGCCCTGTACCGCAAGCTCCTTATGCAGAAGGGCAACTCCTATGACGTTCCTTGTAGCAGGATCACCGTCAAATCCAAAAAGAAGGTCAGGTGATGCAAGGTGGAAGAAATGCAGCGCATGCGACTGGAACATCTGCGCGTAATGCATCAGCCTTCTCATTTTTTCGCCCACAGGTGTAAGTCCGTCACCAGTGCCCGCTCCGACAATTACGTCAAGAGCCTTCGCAGCTGCAAGGTGATGGCTTACCGGGCATATACCGCATAGGCGCTGAACAAGTACCGGTGCTTCCCAGTACGGACGACCCTGTACAAATTTTTCAAAGCCGCGAAATTCGACAATATGAAGCCTTGACTGGGTTACGTTACCCGCATCGTCAAGCTGTATTGTCACTTTACCGTGCCCTTCTACCCTTGTTACCGGTTCAATTGTTATTTTTCTTCCCATAATTGGCTCCAGATTAATCAAACTTTAATGTCTCATAAGCAGGGTTGAGCGGCTTGCCTGTTACAAGGGCTACCAGCGCATCCCATATAAGATCCGCCCTTGGAGGACATCCCGGCAGAAAATAGTCAATCTTGACTATCTCGTGATTCGCATAGACCCTGTCAAGGATCATGGGGAGTTCTTCGTCATTGGGTATGATCTTCTTTTTGTTTTCATCAACGGTAGGCCCTTTAAGGTATGCCTCTTCGAGACAGTCCTTAACCGGAATTCCGTTCCTCATTGCAGGGAGACCGCCCATTATTGCGCACTCACCAAGAGAGATGAGTATCTTGCAGTTCTTGCGGAACTCTTTGAGTACATGAACGTTTTCACTGTTGCAGCAGCCGCCTTCGATGATTCCTATGTCGCACTGCTTTGTGAAAGTTTTAATATCATCGTCCGGTGATTTATTGAATTCAACAAGGTCGATAAGCTGTAATATTCTATCGTCAATGTCAAGTAATGACATGTGGCATCCAAAACATCCTGCCAGTGACGCTGTGGCCACAACCGGTTTACTCATTTTTTAACCTCCAGGTTCCTTTATCTGCCTTCGATTTCGCTACCGATAGGCTTGCTGTCAAATTTTCTCTGTCCAACAGGAATCTTATATCCAACTTCCTTGCGGAGTATACATCCTACCGGGCACTGATTCATTGCTTTTAACGCCATCTCGTCACTGAGTTTAGCCGCCAGTTTCGTATCTATGGTAATCAGGGTCTTGTCGCCCCTGTTGGTAACCGCAAACACATGCTTACCGTCTGCTGTTACAATGTCCCTTACGCAGCGCAGGCACTGTACGCACCTGTTCCTGTCAAGGTATAGCCTGGGAGTATCGGCAATTACTTCACGCACAGGCCAGAGGTACGGGAATCTGGGCACCAGCATCTGGTACCTGTATCCAAGTGCCTGGAGTTCGCAGTTTCCGCTCTTTTCGCATGTGGGACACATATGGTTCCCTTCAACGAAGAGCATTTCGATTATTGCTTTTCTCATATCTTCGATTTCAGGCGTCATGTTCTCAACGATCATCCCCTCTGCAACAGGAGTTGTACAGCCGGCCATGAACCTTCCGCCCACCTTTACTGTACATATACGGCATGTACCTGCAGGTTTCAGTCCCTCGAAGTGACAGAGTACGGGAATGTAAACGCCGTTAGCCTTTGCAGCTTCAACTATTGACTGGCCCTCTTTTGCTTTACAGGCTTTTCCATCTATCGTAAATTTTATATCACTCATCTTAGTGTCCCTCTACAATTGGTTTTCTGCCAGCAACCTTGCATGAATCCTTCACTGCTGCAGCCATGTCGAATTCAGATACAAAGTCGCCCTTCTGCAGTTTGGCTTCATAAAGTCCCCTGAAATTCTTAATAGTTGTATATATAGGATTGGGAGATGTCTGGCCAAGACCGCATCGGCTCATGCTCTTAACGGTTACGCACCACTGTTCAAGCTCCTTGAGGTCCTGGGCTGTTCCGTGTCCATGAACAATTTTTTCAAATTTATGCAGAAGCAGCTGATTACCTGCACGACAGGGTGTACACCATCCGCATGATTCCTCAACAAAGAACTCCATGAAGTTGTGGACCACGTCAAACAGGTTCCTGTTCTTGCCTATTACTATTATCGAACCGCCTGTTGCCATGTCATCATAACAGATCTTGTTGCCGAACTTGGAACTGTCTATGCAGTTTCCTGAAGGTCCGCCCACCTGAACAGCCTGCGCGCCCTTGCCGTCACATTCCGCAAGCAGCTGGTCAATTGTCATGCCGAACTCAACTTCGTATATACCGGGCTTTTTACAGTCTCCGGATACAGAAAGAAGTTTTGTTCCCTTGGACTGCATTGTTCCCATGTTTGCGAACCATGCGCCGCCCTCGAGCATTATTCTTGATGCGCAGCAGAAGCTCTCAACATTGTTTACCGATGTGGGTTTACCCATAAATCCACGCTGCGCAGGGAAAGGCGGCCTGTTTCTCGGCTCCCCTCTTTTTCCTTCAGCGGATTCTATAAGTGCGGATTCCTCACCGCACACATAGGCGCCCGCGCCCATCTGAATTTTTATGTCAAAGTTAAATCCTTTTTTACCGCCGGCATTTTTTCCAAGCGTTCCGTTCTTTCTCATTGTTTCGAGTACTTTCTCAAGATAGTTCTTCAGGTACATGTACTCAGCCCTTAGATACAGGAGCCCTTCGTCAGCGCCTATAGCATAACCGCCGACTGCCATTCCCTCGAAAAGCATTTCGGGCAGTTCTGTGAGTATTACCCTGTCCTTGAATGTTCCCGGTTCCCCTTCGTCAGCATTGCATACAATGTACTTCTTGTCCCCTTTAGACTGACGTGTGTAGTCCCACTTCATGCCTGTGGGGAACCCTGCACCGCCGCGTCCGCGGACTTTTGAAATCTTCATCTCTTCAATGACATCTTCAGGGGTTTTTGAAACCGCAGCTTTGAGTGCTGTTCCAGGTGTAAATGGCGCGAACAGAACTGAACCTTTTTTTCGGATATTGTTTTTAACCATGGACTGGATAAGCGCATCCTGGTTTTTACCATCACCGTCTTCATAAGCCATTGCCTGAACTTTTTTGTTTGCCTTCATGGCTGCGACAATCGTTTTTACTTTTGCCGCTGTAAGATTTGTAAACATTACGTCGTTAATGATCGCTGAAGGTTCCTGGTCATTAAGGCCAATGTCAGATGTCCAGTACAGACGAATCTTCCCTTTGCCTGAAGTATCACCGAATGTACTTCCGGTCTCCTTTTCAAAAACTTTCGCGATCTCTTTGCAACCATTCATAACAGCAACTGCACTGTTGTTCAGGTACACAGTGTACTTGCCGGCAGGATTTTTAGAGAAAAAGTGATAGAATGTTACAACACCCTCTACATCAACAGTAGAGACTTTCATCTCCTTTGCTATCGCGGCGATAGCTTCATCAGAAAGCTGTCCATTTGATGCCTTGACGTCCCTTATGACATCGAGCATTTTAGTAGGGTCTTTCCGATACTTGCCTGCGGCCTGTTTTACAACATCAGATATATTACCCATAGGGCCCTCTTTA
>JAAYBQ010000341.1 GCA_012730035.1 Spirochaetota bacterium | reverse complement strand
TTGCCAGGCTATTGCAGCAGCAAAAAATGCGGCTCTTTCGGGTGATTACGAAATACCGATGCATATACGCAACGCTCCTACCGGTCTTATGAAAAAAATGGGTTATGGCAAGGACTACAGGTACCCTCATAATTATGAAGGTAATTTTATAGCTGAAAACTATCTGCCTGAGGAGATAAAAGATTCAGTGTTTTATAATCCGACTGAAAATGGAAGTGAAAAAGCTATCAGGGAGAAACTTCTAAAACTATGGCCTGGAAGATACAGGTAGCATACTTAAAGAATTTATTGAAGACTTTGAAGATGCGCTGACCCCGTGATCTCCCTGAGGATGGGGCGCTGTTTAAATGCCGGGTTATTGCCGGTTCAATGCCTGATCAAGATCTCCGTATGAAAGGAATAGTTCTACATCTTCATTAATATCTGCGCTGCTTACAATTTCTCCGTAATGTCTGCCTGCCACAATTTTAATTTTGGCCTCACTAAACAGGGATAGTATTTTTACAATCTTCTGAACATCATCATCGCTGATGTTTTCTGTTTCGCGTATGTCGAAGATGCATATCTTACCGCGGGTACTTTTTATAAAAAACGGGGTAAATAATTTTTTTAATGAATCCCTGAATTCATCCAGGTCAATTTTTCCTCTTATTGTTATTAAAACCATTTCACCCTTGTGTGATATTTCAATGCATTCGTCAATATTCTGTTCTCTTTTGATTATTCCCTGGTGTATTGCTGACTTTATTTTCATGTTTAAAATATTGGGATCATGAGGTTTTAAAATATAATCAACTGCTCCTGACTTCAGCGCATTGATTGCAGTTTCTTTATCTTTATTGACGGTTAATATGACTATAGGAACATCTTTTGCAGCTTTCTCTTTTCGCATTGCCTGCATTACTTCGAAGCCGGTCATTTGCGGCATATTCAGATCAAGCAGAATCACGTCGGGTGGAAATTCCTTTGCGAGATCAACACCTTTAAGCGGTGATTTTTCTGCAATTACCCTGTAGCCAAGGGCTTTTAGTTCTGCCTGAAGAATTCCCAGTGTTGTTGCGTCATCATCTATGGCAAGTATGGTATACATAATATTACCCCAATTTTTACGGAATCAGCTGATGCAAGCCTGTATACAATATATATAATATACCGGTTTAATCAATTATACTATTGGATATGCATGGAGTTAATACAGTACAAAATATCTGTTGACGCGAAAATAATGTCAGTTATAAAGTGCCCTGAAATTTTGACGTATTCACCTGATATCAGGAATACTTTTACCTGCACCGCGGGAGTTTTTTAATGTTAAAAAAATTTATTTTTTCCTGCCTGATAATTCTTGCGGGAATTGATGCTTATGCCAAGTTTACTGCGTTTGAACGTATGAACGACCTTTTTTTTGACGAGGGTTATATAGAATTTGAATACAATTTCTATGGCCTTGAATCCAAGTCGGGATTTGCTGATACTGAAAATTTCCTCCGGTTCTACCAGTTCGACGAAATGAATACATCATCACGTTCGCTGCATGAGTTAAGTTTTAGTGCATCAAATTACTGGGAATTTTCGCTGCTTGTAAATATTCTTTCCAACCAGCTTACAAAACTTGATAAATGGAACAAGGGGTATTCAATAAACCGCTACAATGTTTCACTGTTATACGATGTGGTTAAAATAAAAGGTGAAACCAGGTTTTACAGGATAGGAGCAGCCTATGAATATCTTAATTTTCACTTTTCAAATCCTGCTGCTGTTTTTACCGTAGAGGATGATAATTCATCAGATGATTATACAGGTAAACAATCGTTTGACTTTATCACACATGATACTCTTCTTTATCTTGTTGTTGCATGGCCTAAATGGGGGGACGCATCAAATCTTTATATAACATTAAGAGGTGGCCCCAGCTGGCTTAAAACACACCAGGAAACAATGAGTATAATTTATGAAGAGGACCCTTATCCGTATTTTTTCAATGTTCCGGCTTATTCGTTGATAACAACCGGTGCAGATATGAAAAATCGCGGTATAAGTGCGGGTTTCGGTATCCATTACATAGCAGGTTCCGCTTTGCTGATTTTTATGGATGTAGGCGTATCAAGCTGGGTAGCCCCGGGGCAAGGGGGAATACTATGATCCTCTGATGAATATTCTTCGGTATAAGTTACAGACAGGAGTCGGTCTGGGCGGTAAAAACCTGAGGCTTATGGCCAGTGTCGTCATAGATAATTTTGAATGCGGCAGGGACCTTTCAAACTATGAATACAACTGGGGGGATGTAACTGTCAGGTATGTAGGTTTCCAATACGGGATTACCATAGCGTTCTGAGAATTTCCTTATCCCGTGAGAAGAGATCATTCTTCTTCGTCACTCTTTAGTAATGGTTCATAAACTGAATCATCGGTAAATTTACCAGTCCGGCCAGCTATTATTGTGAACAGAAGATGTTTTTCGCTGATTCCACTGTTCTTCTTCTGGAATTTCATAATTTCATTACGGTACTTCATTTCGGAAAGTATATTGAATTTCCATTTACCGTTTACACTTTCAAACTCAAATTTTACTCCCGAGTCTTTGTTGTCGGCGTATAAATCTGCAAATGCCCTGGTGCCTGTAATGGTAATATATTTAAGGAATTATCATTGCAAATAAGTTATTGATTAAGTGCTTTTCCAGTAAGTAATTTTATTATTTATCGATCTGGAAAAGGTGCTGATTTTTTATCGAATATGGAATGAAATTCCGGGGCACACATGCTATTTATAAAATGTACGCCCCGTATAGCTCAATCTTTTTCATTAGTCTTGCTGCAAGTTTCCGGTCTGCATCCTTCAGGGAATTATGAATAGTAATGGCTTCATCACGGTATGCTTTTATCTTGTCTTTTGTCCAGTGCGGTGGTGGCGTTGCAAGATTCACAATGCGGTCAGCCATTTTTACCATCCATATTTCACGAGGCTGCTCTTTAATCCTTTTAAGGCTGTCAGCAATACGTTCTGATTCAGGTAGTTCCCTGTTTTTAGTAAGTGCGCATATACCGGCTAAAACAGGTTCACCGAATTTTTCGGCAATTAAATCAGCAGAAATGTCAGTGTCTTCGATTGTATCGTGAAGCATGGCGCACGCGACGCACAGGTCGGTGTCAGTTCCTTCGTGCAGAATTGAAGCATTAAGTACTTCGTTGCATACATTAACGCAGTGAATTATGTACGGGAGATCGGTTCCCGGAATTGTCTGGTTTTTATGAGCATGAGCTGCTACGAAAAGGGCCTCGCTGTAAAGTTCCTGTGACCACATATTAATCCTCCGGTAATATAATTGTATTACGGGAACATTTTTTTTCAATAAATTAAACTCTTCAGGAAAAAAACTTGATTTGAATCACAACCGTAAATAATTGACTTAGTGTTTACCGGGAAATTGATATTTGGAGCATACATGATCGAACTTAGCAGCGGGCAGAGAAAAAAACTTAAGTCGTTGGCGCATCACCTTGAGCCTGTAGTAATGGTAGGGCAGAAGGGAATCACTGAAAGCCTTACCAGGGCCGTCGATAAAGCTTTAAGCGATCACGAACTGATAAAGATAAAATTTGTTGATTTCAAGGATGATAAAAAGAGTCTTACCGGTGAGATCGTATCATCGGTTAATGCTGGTTTTGTGGGAATTATTGGTAACATAGCCATACTGTACAGGAAGAATCCGGACATCCCCGAAAAGGAACGGATAAGGGTTTAAAGTAAAAAATCCCGGTGCTCTATGTTTGAGAATTATTTAAGCGGGCAACGGATTAATAAATAAATTTCAGTTTTCAGGAGAATTTCATGAAAAAATACAATGTGGTAATCGTCGGCGCACTGGGGGCAGTGGGTAACGAATTCAGAAAGATACTGCTTCAGCGCAAGTTTCCGATAGACAAAATAAAGTTTCTTGATCTGACCGATGTTGGTTCCGGTGTGGCT
>JAAYBQ010000032.1 GCA_012730035.1 Spirochaetota bacterium | reverse complement strand
CTGGTTTCGAGCTGATCAAAAACAACAGATAGATGTTTTACGATTGAGGCCACTTCATTTATAATAGACTCATCACCCTCTGCTTCTGCCATTTCGAGCAGGCCAAGTGCCTCGTCAGTATCGTTTTTAAGTTTCGCCCAGGGATCGGTTTTACGTTTTAACCTGCTGATCTCCTGATTAATTTCAGCAAACCTTTCCTTGACACTCCATACCTCATTTTTCTGAATGTCTGACTCGAGCTCAGCGAGTTTTTCCCTGAGTTTGTCGATTCCAATTGCATTCCAGAGTTCAGATATTTTTTTTTGAAGTTGAGAGAGTTCTCTCTGGGTGTCCTTAAAATCAGCGTTCTGCAATTTTTTCTCCGGGATTTATAAAAAATATTTTTTATCAAAAACGTAAATTTTTTGCGTGATAATGACTTTTTACAAATAATCATTTTATAAATTTAAGGTCAATCAATATCGGATAGATTTACTCACTGCGATTTATAAAAAATTTGATCTCAGTGAATGCCCCATGGCAGCTTCAAGTTCATCCGAAGATGCAAAATCATTTCCTGTAACTGAATACCAGACATCAGCACTTTCCATACAGAAATAGACATATGCCAGCGGAAAAAGTGCTCGCAACTTTTTATAAAAAAAACTATAAATTTCAATTCTTCTTTTTTTAAGATATCTGTATTTTCCATCTACTCCTGGAAACATCTCTTCGCATGTTAACACACTATCCCTGTATTTATGTTTTATAATATCCTTAAAACCAGGAGAGTACCTGAAACAACCCAGTGAAACCCATACAACTTTGCCCGGGTTAATATTTTCGGAAAGCTTGTTCAAAACTGAATCGTAATCATTTAAAAAACCGTCATAAGTTATAATCGGATCAAAATGGAATGCCAGATAAAATCCAGCATCACCAGCTTTCGCTGCGGCATCTACGCGTGAATCCAAAGAAGCTGTATCTTTTTCATACCGGCTTATATTAACAGGAGTATTGAGTGTCCACGCAAGTACCGTACTTCCTTTTTCTTTTATCGGGAGAAGATGGTCTACGCAATCCGACTTGGTTTTGAATTCAAGAAAAATATTACGGTGACGTGAGGTCCGCATAATAAGATTTTCAGCGATGCCGGTTATTTCATCCATCATAAGTGAATCTGTAAATTCACCGGTTCCAATCCTGTACATTCGCGATGCATCTGATGCATGTTCAAAAATAGATTCATGTAGTTTATCAAGGTTTATAAACTGGGTTATCCCATACGAGTTAAGGTAACTGTTAAGAAAACAATATGTGCAATCATAAAGGCAGTTAAAGCATGTATTCAACAGATAATAATTGCAGCATATAACACCCGGAGAACCGGGGCATTTCTGGAATTTTCTTCCAGGAAATTCTTTAAGAATAAGAACTTCTTTAGAGTCATAAATATTTCTGAATGTCTCAATGTATCTTCCAAGTTCCTCTTCATCTTTATAACATAAAGTTTTTGCACCAGATAAAGATATTTTGTCGACGATCCGGGAAGCCAGAGTGTAGTGCAAATCCTCACCTCTGAAAAGCAGTACCCTGATATCATAAAAAGTTTTCAATTTTCCAGCTTCCATATTTTCTTTAAAAAATTCAGAATTAAGTACTTTTATTCTGAAGGGAATACCTTGTTCACGGGTATTATTTATTGTTATCTTTTTGAAATTATAAATTTTCTTGCATCATCTATATTAAAGAAAACCGCGTAATAATCGAACATTTCGGGATTGGTTACCATAAATTTTTGTAAAACTTCATCTTTCATAACAAGGATCATGTAACCTGCTGTTTTTTTTACAATACCCAGTGCTTTCATAAGGTAGCCAAAAGATTCAAGTTTTACATCAGTAACATTCCTGGTATCAAGTATGTAATCGCTATAAGAGACATTTTCATTAATTCCCTGCGATATCAGTTCAAATAATTTTTTTGAAGCATCTTTGTCAACGCTTTTAAGAAGCACAGTACCTGTCAAAATCCCGTCCGTACTGTTATAAGAATTCTGAAAAATTTTATTATCTTCCATATTTTACGGCCTCCTGTATTAATTATTATCGGATTTCCCGCAATTATATATTTTAAAAATGAATCCGAAGTTTTAAATTTTAATACTAAATCCGGAAAGAGTGATATTTTTAATTTGACATAAAATAAATTAAACATCAGTAATTTTACAATATATTATATATTTTACGACATTATAATTGAAATTTATATTCAAAGTGCAAGTAATATTACACTTAATTTCCCGTTCATCCAAACGACGATGGACTAAAATTTATTTTACAAAATAATCACCAAATCGATACTGATCTGAAATTCAAATATTGTATTATATTCAATAATAATCGCAATTAAAACAAGTGATAAAAAAAATATCAGTAATTATGGAGCAAAAAATGGACTGTATATTCTGCAGAATAATCGCCGGCGAAATTCCTTCCGAAAAAGTGCTTGAGACAGATGAAATTCTGGCGTTCAGAGATATCAATCCTGCAGCACCGGAACATATTCTTATTGTACCTAAAAAACATATACAGTATCTTGAAGATGCGACCGGATCAGATATTGAAATTCTTGGAAAACTTTTTTTAACCGCGCGTGATATTGCGAAATTATTATCAGTTGAAAAAAACGGCTACAGGCTTATTCTGAACAATGGTAAAGCAGCCGGTCAGGAGGTTTTCCATCTTCACCTTCACCTTCTTGGCGGAAAAGAAAGCCTGGGACCTATGCTTACACGCTGATCTTTTTCTTTTTTTTAGCCGGAAGAATCATTGTTACTTTTTCGATTGTACGCGTACATGTTTCTTCCACAATAAATTCATACCCTTCATACTGGATGTGATCACCCTTTTCAGGAATTATTCCATTAATGCTCATAAGAAATCCGGCAAGTGTTTCAAAATGTCTTTTTCTTATGTCAATTCCGAAGTATCGTATAAAATAATCAATATCCAGTCTTCCGCTAAGCTGATACTTACGTTCAGTTATCATCACAATAGTATCTTCTCCTGGATGGTCAGATGTATCTATGTCTCCAACAATCTCCTCTGCAATATCTTCGAAGGTAATAAAACCCGATGTTTCGCCATATTCATTTACAACAAAAACAAGAGGAATTTTACGTCTGGACATATCATTGTATATATCAAAAATATTTCTGGTTTCAGGAATAAATACCGGGCTTATTAGGATATCCCTGATCTGCCCGACACCGCCTTTAAGCAAATCCCTGTAATAGACATAACCGGTTATATTATTCCTGCTATTCTCATAAACCGGAATTCTTGAAAATTTAGATTTTTCAATAAGAGTTACAAGATCTTTTATGGAACTATCCACATCTATCGAAACAACATCAGCAAAAGGGATCATTATTTCGTAAGCCTGTGAATCTCTGAAAGAAAGAAATTCAGAAACATAGGACCTGTTATCTGAATCAATTATTCCATCTTTATGCCCTATCGAAAAAAATGTTGCGATGTCTTCACGTGAATCAAGGAACCCGCTTCCGGGTGTTTTTATATTTAATCTGCGTTTAAGAAACTCCGTGAATGAAAGAAACATTTTCGCTGCAGGCCCGAGTATTTTCATAAAAATAATAAGAAGCAAGGAAAAACTTATAAGGAAAGATTCAGCTTTTGATTTTGAAAAAAGTTTAGGTATGATCTCGCAGACAAAAAGAAAAAAAACTGTCTGTATAATTGTAGCAATTATAAGATACGTGTCATTCAGGTTGTAAGCCATTGTCAGGACGTATGTAATAAAGGCTGCCGATGAAATATTGAAGATATTGTTTCCTATCAACACCATACTAATTGCTATTTCTACATGATCAAGAATGTAAAGAGACCTCACGGCTCCTTTGTGCCCCCTATGTACAAGTGTTTCAATCGAAAGCCGCCTTGATGACAGCAAAGCAGTTTCAGTTGCTGAAAAAAAAGCTGAGAACACAATGCAGACACTTATCATTATATGATAAAAAAGATAACTGTCCATCTATATTCCGCTCCTTTCTGATCGTCTGACTTCGAGTGATTTGATTTTTCTTTTTATAATATTTCTTATTCTAAAGTCAAAGTCATCAATAACAAGAAGATCCCCCTTCGCAGGAAAGTTAATTGCCCTCTCAATGATCAATCCGCCAATTGTATCCGAATTATTGCTGCTGAAAGATGTATTAAAAAAACTATTAAACTCATCTATCTGGGTATCTCCGGAAACAATAAACATGTTCTCATCACATTGTCGAATAGTTGTTTTTTTTACCGAGTCCCATCCCCCGAAACCACTTCCAAGCAGAGCGGATAGAATTGCATTGAGCGTGACTACCCCCGCAGTCCCTCCGTACTCATCAACAATAATAGCAATCTGAATTTTTTTCTTTAAAAAATCATTAAGCAGCTCGCTAAGATCCCGCGAAAAAGGGAAAAACTCAACGGGTCTGATATACTTATCAATATTTCTGCTCTTTCTGTAACCAAGGTGACATGAAAGAATGTCCCTTGAATCTATTACTCCGATAATATCATCAAAATCTTCGCCATATACTGGTATGCGGACAATTTCATTTTCGATAAAGAGTTCCATGGCATCACTTATGCTGCTTCCCTTCTGGATAAAGATTGCCTGGTTTCGTGGATACATTATATTTGATGCTTCGCGCTTAGTAAATCTTATCATGTTCTTTATTATATCGCTCTCTTTTTTATCCAGAAGGCCCAGTTTTTCACCCGAGCTAACCACGTGCCCGAGTTCCTCAGTTGTAAGCAGGCTGTGCTCAATTTTAAGATTGAATGCTTTTATAAGAATATCGGTTACAAGAATAATCATATACCTTACAGGAGAAAGCAGTTTGTGAAATATCCTGTAAACAGGAAATGTATACCTGCTGACTTCGAGATAGGAATGTATAGCCATAATTTTGGGAGTAATTTCACCAAAAACAATTATGAGCGGAGTAACAAAGGCTATTGAAACAAAATGTCCGTAATGTCCGAAGTAGGATAACAAAAAGCTGGTTGTCAGTGCAGTCAGAGAAAGATTGATAAAAAGGTTTCCTGTAAGAAGAGTTATTAATACTTTGTCCGCTTCTGCCATATACCTGGCGATCCTGTTTTCGCCGGGTCTGGACGATCGGGAAAGTTTGTATAAATCAGATTT
>JAAYBQ010000340.1 GCA_012730035.1 Spirochaetota bacterium | reverse complement strand
CAGTTTTTATTATCAAATGAATATGGTTGGCGACAATTTCCGCTGCAATCAGCTTAAAATCATATTTTTCCTGGCACATCTTTACCGATTCAATAAAGTACTTTTTACCGTACCTGCCTTTCAGCAGTTCGCGCCTGCCGCGGCATCTTGTGTAGCAATGATAGGTAACACCCTGTATTATCGTTCTTAATGGTCTGGGCATAAAATTCTCCGTATAAATATCAGCATTTAATATCTATACGTTGCCAGAAGCGAAAAGAATAAAAATTTTTGGCGGGGTCAGAGCTGCTTTTTTATTTTTTTGGAGCCGGTAAATCCCGCGGGTCAGAGCCCTCCTCAGCCCTCAATGAATCCGTATCACTTCAACATCCTTTCTGAACACCTCGCGCTTAAATTTTTCAGGTTTAATAACAGTATCGAGTGAAGGCGAAATAAAGTTTATGTTTGCACTGATGTTTCTTTCGGGTGCCACTATCCGGATGTTTTTATAGAACACCCCTTTATCCCTTTTTATGCGGGACTTCAGGTAAATTTCCATCCTGTCTCTGGTGGTTCTGTGTATAATCATTATTCTCTCGGGTATGCCCGAATTGAAGAATATGTTCTGCATGTACTCGTTGTTTTGCAGCACAAGATTGTATGAATCAGGCTTATCACCCGCAACGCATTTTGTTACTCTCGATTGGCCGATTAAGGGGATGCCCCCCGTAAGCAGCGAGTGCATAAGCTCAAAGCTTGTCTGAAAACCCGTGTACCTGTATATGTCAATTTTACTTACGGTATCAATAAGCAGCTTTTTTTCGGCAGGGTAGTAAAAGTATAGGCTGTCAAGTTCCCTGTATGCGTCAAGCACCCTGCTGCGGAACACATAATCGACAACAGCTATTTTATAATAGCCTTTACGGTCAAAAAGTGCAGTTCCCTCTATCTTGAACTTCTGTCCGTTACTCACTCCATCTGCGCTGAAAGATGTGCTTATGGTTACAGGAGCATTATCGTTAAATTCCTTTACTGATAGCATCAGTTTTTCAGCCATCAGGGGGTCACCCTCGGGGCTTACGTCTGCCTGACCGGTCACATTCTCTTTGCCTGCTGCAGTGGCACATGACAAAAAGGATGCGCATATAAATATTGCAAACAGCTGTTTTGTTGTTTTCATTTTAGGACCCTTTTGATTTTCTCTTCAATTTTACTGTCGCGGTTCATGTTAAAGGCTTTTTCCCAATACTGGAGCGCTCTCTCTTTTTTCCCGAGCATAATGTATATGTCACCTATGTGGTCATACACAACGGGATCCATGGAATCTTCTTCAGTAAGCAGCTCCTCGGCTATGAGAGTGTATTCAAGCGCCATGTCGTATTTTCCCTGCCTGTAATAGATCCAGCCCAGTGTATCAAGATATGCGCCGTTTTCCGGTTCAAGGTCAAGGGCCCTGATCACAAGGGAATAAGCCTGGTCAAGTTTGATGTTACGTTCAGCGTAGAGATAAGCCAGGTAATTCATCGATCTGCCGCTTGCTGGATTAGCGTCGATAGCTGCAATCAGAGCCTGCTCTGCTTCATTTACTCTGTTCATTTTTTCAAAGGTGAGCGCGTAATAGAAGTAATATGATTCCTCATCGTTCCGGATATTTATGGCCTTCGCGATACTTGCATTGGCCTCGCTGTATTTTTCCTCCCATACCTGGACAAGACCTGTAAAAAACCATGGTGAAGGATTTTCCGGATCAATCTTCATTGCGTTATTAAAATACGCATAGGCCCTGCCGAATTTTTTCTGAAGACCGTAAAGATAACCGGCATGAACCAGTATGTCTGTCTCTTTGGTGGCAGCATAGTACCTGTTGTAATAGCTTATGGCAAGGGCGTAGTTTTTCTTTTCTTCCTGTGTGCGCGCCAGAAAATAATATACGTCAACATCGGTCTCCCCTTTCAGTTCGAGCGCCTTGAAAAAGAGCCGGTCTGCAACATCAAAAAGCCCTTTTCTGTATGCGATTGTTCCCGCATCTATAAAACTTCTGTAAGCGGTTTTACGGTCACCCTTTTTAAGATTTATCCTGGCAGTGGCAATCCAGGCAGGTACAAGGTCATTCCTCATTTTCATTACAGATTTGATAATATTATCCGCCCTTTCTGTATCGCCGCCAAGTTCATAAAAAAGTCCTGACGCGTAAAATCCTTCAAAGGACTTTGATCTCATCACGCGGGCCAGGTGTTCAACAGCTTTTTCGTCACCGTTGAGGTAGTAGACAAGTCCCAGGATGTAATGCATATTAACTTCATCGGGATTTTCGGCAAGGTATAAAATGGAATATTTTTCGGCATCTTTCAGGTTGTATTCGCTTATTGCATTTATGGCGAGCATTGATACCGCGTTCATGTTGTTCGGATTAAGGTCGTATACTTTTTTATAGCATTTAAAGGATTTGCGGAATTCATTTTTAGTAAAATATATATAACCCGATACGTAATAGGCGTTTTCCGTATAATCGGGAGCTATGTCTTTTGTTGTGGAGAGCCTGGTT